>JBOHEE010000415.1:0-31000 GCA_050700895.1 Nitriliruptorales bacterium
GAGACTTGGAGAGGCCGCTCGACTTCTTGAGCCCCCCGAGCCCCACGCTCCTACGCGACGCGGTCGCCGTCCATCCAGACCGCCGACCCCGGCGAGGTCGTCGACGAGGATCTCGGGCACGCTCCTACACGACGCGGTCGCCGTCCATCCAGACCTGCTCGATGCGGTCGCGCAAACCGTCGAGCTCGAGGGCGTCGCCGTCGACGACGACGAGGTCGGCCCGTTTGCCCTCCTCGATCGTGCCGAGCTCGTCCTCGACCTCGAGCAGCTCCGCGGCGGTGCGGGTCGTCGCGACGAGGACGTCGGCAGGGGACATCCCCGACTTCTCCATGAGGACGAGCTCGCGCAGGTTCTCGCCGTGCGGGGTCACCGCGCTGTCCGTCCCCATCGCGATGCGGACGCCGGCCTCGACCGCCCGCCGCACGGCGTCGCGGTGGACGGGCACCACCTCGCGCGCCTTCTCGACCGCGACCTCGGGGATCGACGCCCCGGCCTCGGCCGCGTCGATGACCCCTTGGGCGGCGACGAGGGTGGGGACGAGGAACGTCCCCGTCTCGATCATCATCTCCATCGCCTCGTCGTCGAGGTAGGTGCCGTGCTCGATCGAGCGGACCCCGGCGCGGATCGCGTTCTTCGCCCCCTGCGCCGAGTGGCAGTGCGCCATGACCGGGATGTCGGAGAAGGTCGCCTCCTCGACGATCGCGACGAGCTCGTCGTCGCGGAGGTGCGCGTGTCGCGGGTCGTCGGCGGGCGACAGGACGCCGCCGGACGCGGCGATCTTGATGACGTCGGCGCCGGCGCGGACGACCTCCCGCACCTTCTTCCGCGCCTCGACCGGCCCGTCGACGATCCACGACGGCAGGCCCGGGTGGGAAACGATGAACTCGAACACGCCGCCGCAGAGCATCCAGTTGTCCGCGTGACCGCCGGTCTGGCTGAGCATCACGATCGAGATCTGCGCCCGGGGCCCGTTGATGTAGCCGAGCTCCAGCGCGCGCTTCACGCCGAGGTCGATCCCCCACGCATCGCGGATCGAGGTGATCCCGGTCAAGAGCGTCGCCTCGAGGTTGCGCGCCGCCTCGTAGAACTGGAGCGAGAACGGCCGCTGGGCGATCGCCATGTAGTCGAACTTCGTGAACGCGACGTGGGTGTGGCAGTCGAAGAGGCCGGGCAGGAGCGTCTTGCCCGAGACATCGACCCCCTCGTCCCCGTCGAGGTCTGCCCCGACGGTGACGAAGCGACCGTCCTCGACGACGACGTCCGCCCGAGACGGCGGCGTACCGGTCCCGTCGAAGACGGCGCCGCCGTGGAAGACCGTCCGCGCCATGCTCCCTCCTGGGTCGGAGGGCGACGTTAGTGGGGTTCGGGGGACTCGAGCAGCTGAGCGGCCTCTCCAAGTCTCTCCCTGGGCGCGAGACGTAGTCCCCCGACTAGCAGTGCCCTTGCGGACAAGGGCGGGACGGGTCCTGCGGCGGGCGTCAACGCAGGACGATCGCGCGCGCCTCGGAGGCCTCGATGGCTGCGGTGATCTGCGCGAGGACCTCGCGCGAGACCGGCTGGTCGAGGGAGAGGACCATGATCGCCTCGCCCCCGGCCTCCCGCCGGCCGACCTGCATGTTCGCGATGTTCACGTCGAGGTCGCCGAGGATCGTGCCCACCTTGCCGATGATCCCGGGGCGGTCCTCGTAGCGGAAGAACGCCATGTAGGGGGTCGGCTCGACGTCGACGTCCGCGTCCCAGATCTCGACGATGCGCTCGCGCCCGCCGGGGTGGATGACCGTGCCGGCGACGCGGACGTCGTTGCCGTCGCGGTCGCGGCCGGCGACGCGGAGCATCGAGACGAACTCCTCGCTCTGCGGCTCGCTGACCTCGCGGAGGTGGATGCCGCGGTCCTCCGCCAGCAGCGGCGCGTTCACGAGCGTCACCGGCTCGCTCACGACGTTCGCGAGCACCCCGATCAGCACCGACAGGCCGAGGACGCGGGTGTCGGCGCCGGCGAGCTCGCCCACGTACTCGACGGCGACCTCGCCGCTGAAGCCGCCTTCGCAGAGCCCGGTGAAGAGCCGCCCGAGCCGCTCGCCGAGACCGAGGAACGGCCGCACGAGCTCGTCGATCGCGCCGGCGCGCACGTTCACCGCGGTCGGGACGAACTCGCCGGCGAGCGCGAGCGCGACCGCCTCGGCCACCTGCTCGCCGGCCTTGTCCTGGGCCTCGGCCGTCGACGCCCCGAGGTGGGGGGTCACGACCGTGCTTTCGAGCTGGAAGAGAGGGCTGTCGGTGGTCGGCTCGACGTCGAACACGTCGATGGCCGCCCCCGCGATGACCCCGTCGCGCAGCGCCTCCGCGAGCGCATCCTCGTCGACGATGCCGCCGCGGGCGACGTTCACGAGGTACGCGGTCGGCTTCATGAGCCGCAGCCTCGCGGCGTCGATCAGGCCGAGGGTGTCGGGGTTCTTCGGCAGGTGGACGGTCACCACGTCGGCGGCCCGGAGGACCTCGTCGAGCTCGTCGACGAGCGTGACCCCGATGCGTGCGGCCCGCTCGGCGGTCACGAAGGGGTCGTAGGCGAGCAGGCGCATCCCGAACGCGCTGCAGCGCTGCGCGACGAGGGTCCCGATGCGGCCGAGGCCGAGGACGCCGAGGGTCTTGCCGTGGAGCTCGAGCCCGCTCCAGCGGGACCGCTCCCACTTCCCGGCGCGGAGGTCGGCGTCGGCCTGGGGAACCTTGCGGGCCAGCGCGAGCAGCAGCGCGACCGTGTGCTCGGCGGCGGAGATGATGTTCGATTGCGGGGCGTTGCAGACCATGATCCCGGCCCGCGTCGCCGCGTCGACGTCGACGTTGTCGAGGCCGATCCCGGCGCGCGCGATGACCTTGAGGCTGGCCCCCGCCGCGACGACGTCCGCGTCGATCGTCGTCGCGGAGCGCACGACGACCGCGTCGTAGGAGGGGATGACCTCGAGGAGCTCCTCCTTCGAGAGTCCGGTCTTCACGTCGACGTCGTGGCTCGCCGACAGCCGGGCGACGCCCGACTCGGCGAGCTTGTCGGCGACGAGGATGCGCACGGGCCCGCCTCGATCTGTCCGGAACGTGGCGAGCCATGCTACGCCACGCCTTCACGGCCCCCGATCCCGCGAAGTGCGAACCCGCACAACCGCAGGATGGCTGCGTTCAGCGCCGGTCCCGGCGGCTGCGGCCAGCTGGGCAAGGGGTGGGTCCACCGCACAACCGCAGGATGGCTGCGTTCAGCGCCGGTCCCAGTACTCGCTGGCGCGGACGCGGGGGCGGATCCAGGCGTAGTAGGCGAGGCTCCCGAGGACCGGCACGAACACCTGGACCGCGACCCACACCCACTTGCGCCGGCCGACGCGATAGAAGGCCCGTTCGGGGCGCTGGAGCGCGTCGGAGATGCCGAAGACCGGGATCGCCAGCGTCACGGCGAGGAACGCCCAGAGGGTGAAGTCCACCGATCCGCGCTCAGGTCCGGTGGGCGCCGGGTGCTGCCTGTCTCTCGCCGAAGAAGCGCTCCCGCAGTTCGAGCTTCGAGAACTTCCCCGTTGCCCCCTTCGGGATCTCGTCGATGAACTCGTAGCGGTCCGGCAGCCAGAACTTCGCCACCCTCTCCGACAGGAACCCGTTGAGGTCGTCCGCCGTCGCTTCCGCGCCCTCTTGCAGGACGACGACGGCCATCGGACGCTCGTCCCACTTCTCGTCGGGCATCGCGATGACCGCGGCCTCGAGAACGTCGGGATGGCCCATGAGGGTGTTCTCGAGCTCCACCGAGCTGATCCACTCGCCCCCGGACTTGATGAGGTCCTTCGTGCGGTCGACGATCTCGATGTAGCCGTCGGGGTGCATGACTGCGACGTCGCCGGTACGCAGCCAGCCGTCGTGGAACCTCTCCGGCGCGTCCATGTTGCCGTAGCGCTCGGCGACCCAGGGCCCGCGGACCTCGATCTCGCCGACCGTCTCGCCGTCCCAGGGCGCCGGCGTCTCGCCGTCCTTCTGGTCGATCAGGCGGAGGTCGATGCCGGCCACCGGGCGGCCCTGGGTGAGCCGCCGGTGCATCTTCGTGTCCTCGTCGGCGTCCGCGTGCGCCTTGCGGAGGCGCGCGACGGTGCCGATCGGCGAGGTCTCGGTCAGGCCCCAGGCGTGGAGCACCGGCACGTCGTACTCCTCCTCGAAGAAGCGCAGCAGCGCCTCCGGCACCGCGCTGCCGCCGATGACGACCGCGCGGAGGGACGAGAGGTCGTAGCGCTCCCTCGCACCCTCCTGCATGAGCAGCGCCTTCAGGCCGTTCCAGACCGTGGGCACCGCCTCGGTGATCGTCACCTTCTGCGACGACAGCAGCTCCGCGACCGGCTCGGGCTCGAGGAAGCGGTGCGGCATGACGAGGTCGGCGCCGACCATGAGCGCCGCGTGGACGCTCCCCCAGGCCATCGCGTGGAACTGCGGGACGACCGGCATGAGGACGTCGTCCTCGCGGACTCCGAGCGCGTCCGGCAGGCAGACGCCGAACGTGTGGAGGTAGATCGAGCGGTGGGTGTAGACGACGCCCTTCGGGTCGCCGGTCGTTCCCGACGTGTAGCAGGCGGCCGCCGCCGCGTTCTCGTCGATCTCGGGGAGGCCGTCGACCGGGTCGTGGCTCGCGACCAGCTCCTCGTAGTCATGGACGGGGACGTCGTGGGCGGTCGCGACCTGCCCACCACCACCGAGGACGATCAGGTGCTCGACGGTCTTCACCTCGCCCGCGACCTGGTCGAAGGCGGGCATGAGGTGCGCGTCGACGACGACCACCCGGTCCTCGGCGTCGTTCACGATGTAGGCGAGCTGGCCCTTGTGGAGGCGCGGGTTGATGGTGTGGAGCACCGCGCCCATGAGCGGAACCGCCATGTAGAGCTCGGCGTGCGCCTGGCTGTTCATCATGACCGTGCCGACCGCATCGCCCTGGCCGACACCGAGGTCGCTGAGGGCGGCCACGAGGCGCAGGATGCGGTCCACCATGTCGCCGTAGGTCGCCTCGACGAGACCGTCGTCGGTCTTCGTGACGATGTGCTTGTCCGCGTGCAGGTCGCGCATGCGGCTGAAGATGTGGTGGAGCGTCAGGGGATATGTCCCGATCGTGCCGCGCTCGACTCCCATCGCCGCCTCCCGTGTGCGTCCTGCTGCGAACCTACTACGGGGACGGAGCGCGCCGCAGACGGAGGTAAGCGACCGAGACGGCGTCCCCGAGAGGGCGCAGGCGCCGCGGTCGCAAGGCGGGAGGAGGGCGCGTAGCAGAGCTGCTCGCCCGACGACCAACGCGGCGAGCGCGGATGGATGCGTCCTCGAACGACGCGGATCGGGAGCGAGCCGACGTCAGCGGCGCTAGTGCCGCATGGTCATGTCGTCGGGCTCGGCGGGCAGGAACGAGAACTTCCAGAGGTCCCGGAGCGAGACGATCCCGACGAGCTGCTCGTCCTCGACGACCGGGAGGTGGCGGAAGCCGCGCTCGCGCATCGTGTTCGCGACCTCGCTCGGGACCTCGTCGGCGGTGACGGTGATCGGGTCGGCGGTCATCCAGTCCGTGACGGTCTCGTCGTTGAGGTCACGCCCCGACGCGGCTGCGCGGAGGACGTCCCGCTCGGTGATGATCCCGACGAGCCGGCCGCCCTCGTCGACGACGCACGCCGAACCGATCTCGCGGTCGGTCATCGCCTTCGCGGCGGCGGCGACCGAGACCTCGGCAGAGGTCGTGAGCACGTCCTCCGTCATCAGGTCGGTCAGGATCATCGCTGTCTCCTCCCCGGGTGCGGACCCTAGTCGTCCCGCCCTCGGCTAGTCGTCGCTCCCGACCTTCGGCGTGGGCCGGCCGGGGTGCTCGTCGTACCCGCTGTCCCGTCTCGGCACGAGCACCTTGCGGCGGAACTCGCACACGACGGTGCCGTCCTGCTTGTAGCCGATGGTGTCGACGGTGACGATGCCGCGGTCGGGCTTCGACTTCGACTCGCGCTTGCCCACGACGGTGGTCTCGCTGTAGATCGTGTCCCCGTGGAAGACCGGGGCGGGGTGCCTCAGGTGCTCGATCTCGAGGTTGGCGATCGCCTTGCCGGACACGTCGGGGACGCTCTGGCCGAGCACCACCGAGTACACGAAGTTGCCGACGACGACGTTCTTGCCGAACTGCGTCCCCTGCTCGGCGTAGTTGCGGTCCGAGTGGAGGGGGTGCTGGTTCTGCGTCATCGCGCAGAAGAGGATGTCCTCGGCCTCGGTGATCGTCTTGCCCGGCCAGTGCTTGTAGACGTCACCGACCTCGAAGTCCTCGAGGTACCTGCCGAACTGCATCAGCCGCTCCCCTCACCCTCGCTGTCGCCGTGGTGCTCGCGGCGCCACTCGGCGCGCTCGTGGAAGGGCACGTCCTCGGGGACCTCGCGCGGCTTCAAGCCCTGGGCGCGGCCCTTCTCGGCGTTCACCTCGGCCATCTTGCGCGTCGCCTCGTCGATCATCTCGTCGCCGAGCATCACCGCACCCCGCTTCTCCTGCTCGGTGGCGTGGCGGTAGGCGTCGAGGATGTCCTCGGCGCGCTCGAAGGCCCCCTGGCTCACGCCGTAGACCTCGTTCGCGGCGTCGATCTGGCCCGGGTGGAGGACCCACTTGCCGTCGAAGCCGAGCACGCGGCTGCGGATCGCGACCTCCCGGAACCCGTCGACGTCGCGGATCTGGGCGTAGGGCCCGTCGATCGCCTGGACGCCGGCGTTGCGCGCCGCCACGAGGATGCGCATGTTCACCCAGTGCCAGTGGTCGCCGGGGTACTCGGGCTGGATCGCGCCGACCGTGAGGCTCGGCATGTTCAGCGCGGCGGCCATGTCGCCCGGCCCGAAGATGAAGGTCTCGGTGCGGTCAGAGGCGGCGAGGATCGCGTCCGCGTGCGTGAGGCCGGGCGCGTTCTCGATCTGGACCTCCAGCCCGATCGCGCCCTCCTCCCAGCCGTTCTCGCGCTCGATCTGGGTGAGGAGGTGGTCGACGAAGTGGACCTGGCTCGGGTCCTCGACCTTCGGGATCATGACGCAGTCGAGGTACTCGGGACCGAGGGCCGACACGACGTGATCGATGTCGCCGTGGCACCAGCGGGTCGCGACGTCGTTCACGCGCACGACCCGGACCTTGTCGCCCCAGTCACCCTCGCGGAGCGCGGACACGACGGTCTCCCGCGCGTCCTCCTTCACGTCGGGCGCGACGGAGTCCTCGAGGTCGAGGAAGATCTGGTCGGCGTTCAGCCCCTGGGCCTTGTCGAGCATCTTCTCCGACGAGCCGGGGACCGCGAGGCAGGATCGGCGCGCCCGGAGCGGCCGGTCGCGTCTCGCGCGCGAGTACTCGGTGGCCACGGTCGTCCTCCGCTGGGTTGCGATGGTCGGCGCCATCCTCGCATCGGGGCCGCCCGCGGGCCAATCGACGCCACGCCCGAACGTCACCCGCGTCGTGTGAGCATCCAGTTCCACCCCTCGGAACCAGGTGCTCACACGACGGGGGCGGGGCCGTCGGTTACTGCGACGTGCCGCCGGTGCGCCACTCGGACTCGCGCAGGAGGTGCTCGCGGAGGATGTCCTCGTGGGAGGGGGCCGACCCCCCGAGCCGGCGCGGCTGCCACCAGTCGTCGCCAGCGGTCGCCGTGTCGGGATACTCGCGCTGCATCTCGTCCAGCATCGCCGCCATCGCTGCCCGTACCCGTTCGGTGACCTCGTGTGGCTCGTCGCCGGGGTGCGTCTCGATCGGCTCGCCGTAGCGGACGAGCACCGGGATGCCGCGGGCACGCCAGTCGATCGGTCGGCCCTTCGTCGCCCAGCGCTGGCTGCCCCAGTTCACGCTCGGGACGATCGGGACGCCCCCGTCGATCGCCATCCGCGCGGCGCCCGTGCTGAACGGCAGGAGCTCGAACGAGCGCGAGATCGTCTGCTCCGGGGCGATGGCGATCACCTCGCCGCTCCGAAGGCGGTAGACGGCCTCCGCGAACGCCTCCCGCCGGCCGGCGCGGCTCCCTCGCGCAACCGGGACCTGCCCGGCCGATCGCAGGATCCAGCCCACGACCGGCATGTCGAACAGCTCCTTCTTCGCGAGGAAGCGGACCGGCCGGCCGACCTCGCGGTAGATCGCCCAGGCGCAGAGGTAGAAGTCGCCGTAGCTGTGGTGGTTGAAGGTGACGACCGCGCCGCCGCGCCGGGGCACGTTCTCGAGGCCTGTGATGTCGACGCGCCAGTTCAGGAGGCGCACGAGGACGATGACGACGCGCGCGGCGAGACGGAAGGCCCAGCCGGCTCGTGTCGGGGAGGGTCGCGCCATGACCGGCAACTCTAGATGCCTTGGGTCGGAGGCCTTGAGTCGGCAAAGCTGTCGCGTTTGAGTCAAGTTTTCGTGGGCGAGTCAAGTTTCGGGGGTTCATGCCTCGACGGGCCAGGGCGAAGCCCCGTTAGTTAGACGGCCGCTAGACGACCGCTAGAGCCCGCTAGAGCTAGATGTCGGCCGGGACGGCCCGGCGACCGGCGACGAGGGTGACGAGGCCCGCGAGGACGAGGCCGCCGCCGGCGAGGCCGACCGCGCCGGGCCGCTCGACGAGCAACGCGGTCCCGAGGACCGCGGCGGTCGTCGGCTCGGCGAGGGTGAGGGTCGCGACGGTCGAGGCGCGCAGGAGCGACAGCCCGTAGGCGAAGAGCAGGTACGCGACGGCGGTCGCACCCGCGCCGAGCCACACCGCGGCGGCGAGCCCCCGGCCGGTGCCGAGCCACGCGAGGTCCTGCGCGACGAGGAAGGGCAGGAGGAGCACGGCGCCGATGCAGAAGAGGAGCGCGACCGTGGGGACCGCCCGGCCGCCCGCGTCGAGGAGGCGCTTCAGCGCGAGCGTGTAGACCGAGTACGAGAGGCCGGCGCCGAGGACGAACGCCACGCCGACCGCGTCGGCCGAGACCTCGCGCCCGGGCAGGAGCAGCAGTGCCACACCGGCGATCGCGAGGGTCGTGGCCGGCACCCAGCCGCGCTCGGGGCGCTCGCCGAGGAAGAGCCGCCCGAGCGCACCCGTGATCGCCGGCGCGCTGCCGAGCGCGACCACGGTGCCGAGTGCCACCCCGGCCCGGGCGACGCCCGAGAAGAAGGTCACCTGGTAGGCGGCGGTCCCGACGGCGGCGAGCGCGGCGGCCAGCGGGTGCTGGCGGAGGATCGCGAGGACGCGACGCAGCTCCTGGCTGCCCACCGCCGCGATCGCGAGCAGGAGGACGCCACCGAAGGCGATCCGGAGCGCCCCGACGGCACCCGGGGCGTGCGTCGCCTCGCCGAGCCGCTGGACGGTGCCGGTGGTCCCCCACAGCGCCGCCGCACCGAGCGCGGAGAGGCGTGCCGGGAGATCGCGGTCGACGGTCACCCGACGAGGGCGTCGAGGGCGCCGAGGAGCTCCTCGACGTTGTCCGCGGTCGCACCCTCGCCCATAAGGCCGACCCGCAGGCCACGACCCGCCAGCGCGCCGAGCCCGCCGCCGACCTCGATGCCGAAGTCGGCGAGCAGGCGCGTCCGCAGGTCGTTCGGGTCCGTGCCCTCGGGGACCGTGAACGTGGTGAGCTGCGGGAGCCGGTGGCCCTCCTGGGCGAAGAGCGCGAACCCGCGCCGGGCCAGCTCCTGCTGGAGGCGCTCGCCGACCTCGCGGTGACGCCGCCAGCGCGCGTCGACGCCCTCCTCGAGCACGATGCGCAGGCCCTCGTGGAGCCCGAGCAGCGCCGAGATCGGCGCGGTGTGGTGGTAGTTGCGCTCGGTTCCCCAGTAGTCGCGGATCTGCGTCACGTCGAGGTACCAGCTCTGAACGCGCCGCGACCGCTTGGACAGGACCGTCTCCGCCTTCTCCGAGAACGTGATCGGCGCGAGGCCGGGGGGCACCGACAGGCACTTCTGCGTCGCGGAGTAGACGACGTCGAGGCCCCAGGCGTCGACCTCGGCCGGGATCCCACCGAGCGAGGTGACCGCGTCGACGACCAGCAGGGTGTCGCGCTGGGCGACGAGGCGGCCGACCTCGGCGAGGGGCTGCTCGGCGCCGGTCGACGTCTCCGCGTGGACGAGGACGACCGCCTTGGCGTCCGGGTGGTCGCGCAGGGCCTCCTCCACGCGGTCGGGCGGGACGATCCTGCCCATCGGCTCCTCGAGCCGGACGACGTCGGCGCCGGCCCGCTCGGCGGTGTCCGCGAGCCGCCCGCCGAAGACCCCGTTCACGCCCACGACGACGGTGTCGCCCGGTTCGACCATGTTGACGACGGACGCCTCCATGCCGGCGCTCCCCGTGCCCGACACCGCGAAGGTCAGCCGGTTCGAGGTGCGGAAGACCTGCCGCAGCATGTCCGCGACCTCGTCGGTCCGGGCGAGGAACCAGGGGTCGAGGTGGCCGATCACGGGCCGTGCCTGCGCCTCCAGCACACGGGGATGGACCGGGCTCGGACCCGGTCCGAGCAGCAGGCGCCGCGGTGGCACGGCAGCGTCAGGAACGGCCACGAGGGACCTCCGCAGTGACGGCCAGGATCGGTGGAGCCTACGGGTCCGCCGGCTGACCCTGTCACAAGACCTTCGCATACGGAGGCAGACGGCCGGGGTCAGGGCGCACTTCCTCCGTCCCGGCGGGACCCTGGCTGTCTACGGTGGCATACGGAGGCAGACGGCCGGGGTCAGGGCCCACTTCCTCCGTCCCGGCGGGACCCTGGCTGTCTACCTTCGCATACGGAGGCAAACGGCCGGGGTCAGGGCGCACTTCCTCCGTCCCGGCGGGATCCTGGCGGTCTACCTTCGCATACGGAGGCAGGTAGCCAGGGTCAGGGCGCCGGTGGCGGCCCAAGGGACGAGGCGACCCTCCTCAGTCTCAGGCCACGTCGCTGTCCACGCCGACCGCGTCGCCGACGGCGATGCGGCCGGACGTGAGGATCTCGGCGTTCAGGCCCGCGCGGTGGACGAACGGCTTGATGACCGGGAGGCCGGTGAGCCGCTCGAGGTGGCGGCAGGGCTCGCAGAGCTTGATCCCTCGGACCCGGATCGGGCCGACCGCGAACTCGCGACCGACGAGGTCATTCAACGACACCCCGCGGACGACGAGGTTGCGGCGCATGTCCCCGGCGGTCACCGCGAGCCCCTGCTCGGAAGCGACCGCCTCGACGGCCTCGGCCTCGATCAGCGTGAGCTGGCGCTCCGGGTCGTCGCGGTTGTCGCCCTCGTTGCGATCGCCGACGAGCCCACGTCCGGCGACCGCATCGACCGTCGCCACCGACCGCATCGGGCCGCCCGCGTCCGAGGTCACGTAGATGGCGACGAGTTCGCTCACGGACCCGACCTCCTGACCGCGCCATCGTACGACCGGGCCGTCCCGACGAGATCGCCGCGGTCATCCTGGAGCACGACGGCACGATGAGCGTCCTCCACGAGGGAGCTCGACCCGGAGATGTTCCAGGAGGTCGTCGGCCGCGAGCGCGTCCTCGGAGACCTGGCGGAGAGCGCGTCCTCGGAGACCTGGCGAGTCGGGGGTTCGGGGGGCTCAAGAAGTGGAGCGCAGCCGCACAAGCCTCTCGTGGCTGCGCGGAACGTAGCCCCCCGACTGCTAGTCCTCCGGCTGGGGCAGCCAGCTCATCATCGAGCGCAGCCGCGTCCCGACCTCCTCGATCTGCTCCGACGCGTGGCGCTCCCGCTGCTCGTCGAACCACGGGCGCCCCTTCTCGTCCTCCTCGATCCACCGCCGGGCGAAGCTGCCGTCCTGGATCTCGTCCAGGAGCTCCCGCATGCGCGCCTTCACGCCGTCGTCGACGATCCGCGGCCCGGCGTGGTAGTCGCCGAACTCTGCCGTGTCCGACACCGAGTAGCGCATCCGGGCGAGCCCGCCCTCGTACATGAGGTCGACGATGAGCTTCATCTCGTGGAGGCACTCGAAGTAGGCGACCTCCGGCTGGTAGCCGGCGTCCACGAGCGTGTCGAAGCCGGCCGCGATGAGATGCGAGATGCCGCCGCAGAGCACCGCCTGCTCGCCGAAGAGGTCGGTCTCGGTCTCCTCGGGGAAGGTCGTCTCGATGACCCCGGCCCGGGTCGCGCCGATGCCCTTCGCGTACGCGAGCGCGAGGTCGCGGGCCTTGCCGGAGGCGTCCTGGTGCACGGCCATGAGCGACGGGGTGCCGTTGCCTTCGACGTAGGTCCGGCGCACGAGATGCCCCGGCCCCTTCGGCGCGACCATGATCACGTCGACGTCCGACGGCGGCTCGACCAGCCCGAAGTGGATGTTGAACCCGTGGGCGAACAGCAACGTGTCGCCGGCTTCGAGGCTCGGGGCGACGTCCTGCTCGTAGACGGTCCGCTGGGCGGTGTCGGGGAGCAGCATGGACACGACCTTGCCCCGAGCCGCAGCCTCGGCGGTGTCGAGGACGGTGAGGCCCGCCTCCTCGGCGCGCTGGCGCGACGTCGACGTGGGCGGCAGACCGACGACCACGTCGACGCCGGACTCGACCAGGTTGCGCGCGTGGGCGTGGCCCTGGGAGCCGTACCCGAGGATGGCGACGGTGCGACCGTCGAGCAGCCCGAGATCGGCGTCGTCGTCGTAGAACATGGTGGCCATGCGTCCTCCAGTCAGGATGTTCGAGTTCAGACGGTGGTGGGGTCGGGGGCGGTGGCGGCCCAGCGGTCGCCGAGCCGGCGCAACGTGACCGGTACGCCGAAGCAGGCGCTGAGCGTCTCCGAGGTGAGGGTCTGCTCGAGCGGCCCCGCGGCCGTGATCGCGCCGTTCCGCAGCAGCAGAGCGTGGGTGAAGCCGGGGGGGACCTCCTCCACGTGATGGGTGACGAAGACGATCCCCGGAGTCTGACCGTTCGCGGCCAGCGCCGCCAACCCGGAGACCAGCTGCTCGCGTCCGCCGAGGTCCAGCCCTGCGGTCGGCTCGTCGAGGAGGAGCAGCGCCGGATCGGCCATGAGCGCGCGGGCGACCTGGACGCGCTGCCGCTCCCCCTCCGAGAGGGTCTCGAAGCGGGCCTCGGCGACGTGGTCGCAGCCGAACGTCGTGAGGAGCTCGCGCGCGCGGACGAGCTGGGCGGCCGTGTACTCCTGCCGCCAGCGGCGCAGGGTCGCGTCGACGCCCATGACGACCGCGTCGAGCGCGCGTGTCCCGCGCGCGACCTCGCGACCGAGACCGGGGCTCACGTAGCCGATGTCTGCGCGGAGCACCCGCAGGTCGGTGCCGCCGACGCGGTGGCCGAGGACGTGCACGCGACCGCGGGTCGGCAGCCCGTAGGTGCTGGCGAGGCGGAGGAGGGTCGACTTCCCGGCCCCGTTCGGTCCGAGCAGGATCCAGCGCTCCCCGGGGCGGATCCCCCACCGGATCCGGTCGAGGATCGTGCGGCCGTCACGGACGAAGCTGACGTCCTCGAAGTGCAGCACCGGGTCGACGCGGTCCGATCCCACTCGCCGCGGGCTCCTAGACGACCCGCTGCAGACGCAGCTTCGACCCGTCGGTGATCGACTTGCCGCCACGGGCGAGGGCGATCTGGCCGGTGCGGACGAGCTCGCGGATGCCGTGCGGGGTGAGGAGGTCGATCATCGCGTTGAGCTTGTCCGGCGCACCCGACACCTCGATCGTCATCGACTCGTGGTCGACGTCGACGATCTTGCCGCGGAAGACATCGGTGATCTCGATGATCTGGCTGCGGGTCTCAGGGGTGGCCGTCACCTTCACGAGCTGCAGCTCGCGACCGACCGACGTCTCGGGCTCGAGCTCCACGATCTTCAGCACGTGGATGAGCTTGTTCAGCTGCTTCGTCACCTGCTCGAGGTCGGCGTCGGTGCGGACGACGATCGTCATGCGCGAGATGCGCGGGTCGTCGGTGGTGCCGACCGCCAGGGAGTGGATGTTGTAGCCCCGCCGGCTGAACAGCCCCGCGATCCTGGCCAGGACCCCGGGCTTGTTCTCGACGAGGACCGAGAGGGTGTGTCCCTTGCGCATCAGTCGGCCTCCGGTTCATTGATCTGGCCCGCGCCTCCAGCCGACATCAGTCGGCCTCCGGTTCGCGAGCCTCGGGCAGGAGGGCCTCCTGCCGGGCGTACCACTCCTTGGCGGACTCCAGGATCTCGTCGTTGCTGCAGCCTGCCGGCACCATCGGGAAGACCATCTCCTCGGGATCCACCCGGATGTCGACGATCACCGGCTCGTCGTGGATCTCGTACGCCTTGTCCAGCGCGGGACCGAGCTCGTCGACGGTCGAGGCGCGGAAGGCCGGCATCCCGTAGGCGTCGCCGAGCTTGACGAGGTCCGGCACGTCGGGCGGCATGTCCACCTGGCTGAGGCGACCCTCGTAGAAGAGCGACTGCCACTGGCGGACCATCCCGAGCGTCCCGTTGTTGAGGACGCAGAAGGTGACCGCGACGCCGTGGGTCTTCGCAGTCGCAAGCTCCTGCAGCGTTTGCTGGAAGCAGCCGTCGCCGTCGACCGCCACCACCCGCTGGTCCGGCCGACCGACCTTCGCACCGATGGCTGCGGGGATCGCGAAGCCCATCGTCCCGAGGCCGCCGGAGTTGATCCACGTCCCGGGCCGGCGGAACAAGAGCAGCTGCGACGCCCACATCTGGTGCTGACCGACCCCGGCGACGTAGGTCGTGTCGTCCCCGAAGCGCTCGCCGATGGCGGTGATCGCCGTCTGCGGCTTGATCGGGCCGTCCTCGTCCTGCTCCCAGGACAGCGGATGGTCCTCCTGCCACGCCTTCAGCTGCTCGCGCCAGGTGGCGGCGTCCGGCTTCGCCGCCTCACCCCGCTTCTTCGCGGCGTCGAGGAGCTGGCCGAGGACCACCTTGACGTCGCCCACGATCGGCACGTCCGCGACGCGGTTCTTGCCGATCTCGGCCGGATCGATGTCGACGTGGATGACGCGCGCCTTCGGCGCGAAACCGTCGAGCTTGCCGGTCACGCGGTCGTCGAAGCGGGTGCCGAGGGCGACGAGGAGGTCAGCCTCCTGCAGTGCCGTCACCGCGGTCCAGCGCCCATGCATGCCGGGCATGCCGAGCGCCAGCGGGTGGCGGTCGGGGAACGCGCCCCGCGCCATCAGCGTGGTGACGACCGGGAGCTCGAGCAGCTCGGCGAAGGCCAGCAGCTCCTCGTGGGCTCCGGCGCGGAGGATGCCGCCGCCCGCGTAGATCACCGGCCGTCGGCTCTCGGCGATGAGCCCGATCGCCTCGCGGACCATCTTCCCGTGTCCTCGGACCGTGGGCCGGTAGCCGGGGAGATCGAGGTGCTCCGGCCAGCTCCACTCGAAGGCCGCGTTCAGCACGTCCTTCGGGACGTCGACCAGAACCGGCCCGGGCCGGCCGGTCGAGGCGATGTGGAAGGCCTCCTTCAGCGCCGCGGGAACCCGCTCGGCGCTCGTCACCAGCTCGTTGTGCTTCGTGCAGGGCATGGTGATGCCGGTGACGTCGGCCTCCTGGAACGCGTCGGAGCCGACCGCGCCCAGCGGGACCTGGCCGGTGATCGCGAGGACCGGGATCGAGTCCATGTGGGCGTCCTGGAGCCCGGTCACGAGGTTTGTCGCGGCGGGACCCGAGGTCACCATGCAGACGCCGACCTTGCCGGTCGCGTGGGCGTAGCCGTCCGCGGCGTGCACGGCGCCCTGCTCGTGGCGGACGAGGATGTGGCGGATGGGGGAGTCGATGAGCGGGTCGTACGCGGGGAGGATCGCACCGCCGGGGTAGCCGAAGACGACCTCGACCCCGAGTGCCTCCAGGCTCTTCAGGACCGCCTGTGCTCCGGTGACCTCCATCGTTCTCCCTCTCAATGACTCGGACCTCCCGTCCGGGAGGTCCGCGCGTGCCCAGGTTCAGGCACGCGCTACGTAACGAGGATGACGACAACGGTCACGTCACCGGTGGTGACGTGACCCGTCGCGCCAGTCGTCCGCAGCACGTGCCGCTCCTCTTCCTGCGTGCGCATGGTTCCCCAGGACGTCCCTGAGGTCAAACGAAGGGCTATACCGCGGCGAGCTCTGCCGCCGCCTCGACCATCGCGTCGCGGGTGTTCGCGTCGCGGGTGGCGGCCGAGTCGAAGTAGAAGTCACACTCGACGATCTTGCCGTTGCGGACCTCGAAGACGATGCAGTCCTCGGCCTCGCGGATCTTGCCGGTCTCCCCGCAGATGGCGTAGTTGTGGACCTCGACGACGCAGCGGTCGTCCTGGCAGGTCCAGCGCGTGGGAGTGAGGGTCCACTTCTCCCAGCGTTCGAACGAGAGCTTGAGATCGGTCGTGAAGATCATCTTGCCGTCCACGACCTCGCGGCCTCCGCCGGCGACGAAGTGCACGTCGTCAGCGGTGAGTTCGGCGCAGCGATCGGCGTCGTGATGGTTGAAAGCTCCGAGCCACGCCTCGACCACGTCCCTCGCCTCCATCGGGCCTCCTTCCGTCGGCTGATCCCGATGGTCCGGACCATAACGCGTGGACCCCGCTCGCGACAGGGGTTCGATGGACCGACTCCCGGGCGTGGTCAGGCCCGCCCGAGGTCCTTCAGCGACTTGCGCGTGGCGGCGGCGATGCCGGCGCCGTCGAGGCCGAGCTCGGAGAGGATCCGGTCGGCCGAGCCGTGCGGCAGGTAGCACTCGGGGACGCCGAGGCGCAGGACCGGCGGGGCGGTGTGGGCGCCGACGCGCTCGACGAGGCGGTCCGCGAGATACGCTCCGGCACCGCCGCTCACGACCCCGTTCTCGACCGTCACGACGAGCGGCGCGAGCGCGGCGGCGTCCAGGAGCGCAGCGTCGGCAGGGCGGACGGCGCGGACGTCCCAGACGGCCGCGGTGAGCCCCTCCTGCTCGAGGAGGTCCGCCGCCTCCAGCGCGCTCGTGAGGCGGTCGCCGACCGCGAGGATGCACACGTCGTCGCCGCTCCGGACCCGCCGCGAGCGGAGGCCCTCACCGACCTCCCCGGAGGAGACCGCGGATCCCTTCGGGAAGCGGATCGCGACCGGGCCGTGGAGGTCGACGGCGTGGCGCAGCATCGCGCGCAGCTCCTCCTCCGAGGAGGGCGTGAAGATGGTCATGCCGGGGATGCGCAGGCAGAGCGCGAGGTCGAGGATGCCGTGGTGGGACGGCCCGTCGTCGCCGGTGATCCCGGCGCGGTCGAAGACGAACACGACGTGCTCGCCGTGGAGGCCGACGTCGAGGTTCGCCTGGTCGAACGCGCGCGAGAAGAAGGTCGAGTACACGGCCACGACCGGGACGCGACCGGCCATCGAGAGGCCGGCGGCGGTGGTGACGGCGTGCTGCTCGGCGATACCGACGTCGACGACGCGGTCGGGGTGCCGCTCGGCCAGGGGCAGCAGTCCCGTCGAACCGGGCATCGCGGCCGTGAGCGCGATGATCTCGGGGCGCTCCTCGGCGAGCTCGAGCATGGTCTCGCTGAACACCTGGGTCCAGGACCGCGGCTTGTCCTTCGCGGAGCGACCGGTGGCGACGTCGAAGGCCGAGGTGTCATGCAGGCACTTCTCGGGATCGGTCTCGGCCGGCGGGTAGCCCTTGCCCTTCGTGGTGAGGACGTGGACGAGGACCGGCCCGTCGACACGTCCCGCGAAGCGCAGCGCGCGCTCGAGGCTCGCGACGTCGTGGCCGTCGACCGGTCCCGAGTAGCGCACCCCGAGCGCCTCGACGAACGACTGCAGGACCGGGGCCTGCGACAGGGCGGTCTTCAGCCCCTCGAGGCCGGCGTCGGCGAGCCGCTCCGCCAGGGGGATCGTCGCGAGCGCGCGGTCGATGCGCTCCCGCCAGATGCGGTAGTGGGGGCTGGTACGGAGGCGTGAGACGCGGTGCGAGAGGCGCGAGACGGTGTGCGCGTAGCTGCGGCCGTTGTCGTTCAGCACGATCACGACCGGCAGGCCGCTGTGGCCGATGTTGTTGAGCGCCTCGTAGGCCATGCCACCGGTGAGCGCCCCGTCGCCGACGACCGCGACGACCCGCCGGCGCTCCGAACGGGGCCGGTCGGCCTGGCCGCGTGCGACCCCGAAGGCGTAGCTGAGCGCGGTCGAGGCGTGGCTGTTCTCGATCCAGTCGTGCGGCGACTCGGCCCGGGACGGGTAGCCGGACAGCCCGCCGGCCTGGCGGAGCTGCGCGAAGAGCTCCCGACGTCCGGTCAGCAGCTTGTGGACGTAGGCCTGGTGGCCCGTGTCCCACAGCAGGATGTCCTCCGGCGACTCCAAGACCCGGTGCAGGGCGAGCGTGAGCTCGACCGCCCCGAGGTTCGAGCCGAGGTGCCCCCCGGTGCGGGCCACCGCCTCGACGATGAACGTGCGCAGCTCCTGCGCGAGCTCCTCGAGCTCATCAGCGGAGAGCGCCTTCACGTCGTCGGGTGAATCGATCTGTTCCAGTAGCACATGGACCTCGGAGCGCGCGGGCGATCGGCGTCGCACGGACAGCGCCCGCAATGGTACGCCCCTCGGCTACGACCCTTCAGCCGCAGTCCCCGCCCTTGCAGAATCTCCACACTTCGCGGGTGCGAGCGCGCTCAGCCGTGGCTGCGGAGGAACTCGAGCACGCGCTGCGTGAGCAGCGCGGCCGCGGCCGCGTCGTAGGAGGGCAGGCTCGAGTCGGCGAAGTAGTGCTGATCGCCGGAGTACAGGACGATCTCGGCGTCCTCCGCTGACTCGGCCAGCGCGCGCGCCGCGTCGAGATCTCCCTCGTCGACGAAGATCGGGTCGGCGTCCATGCCGTGCACCTGTACGGGCACGCTCGGCGGCCAGGTCCCGAACTCGGACACGGGTATGCAGGAATATAAGAGCAGCGCGCCGCGGGCCCCGGCGCGGGTCTGGGCCAGCTTCTGCGCGGGCAGCACACCGAGCGAGAAGCCAGCGTAGACGAGTTCGTTCGGCAGGTCGTCCGCGACGCCCACGCCGCGATCGATGATCTCGCCGAAGCCGACCTGCTGCGCGTACGCGACGCCCTCGTCGAGCGTGGGGAACGTACGGCCGTCGTAGAGGTCGGGTGTGTGGACGCTGTGGCCGTCTCGCCGCAGTTCGTCCGCGAAGGCGTGGAAACCCGTCGTCTGGCCCTGTGCGTGGTGGAAGAGCAGCACCTCCGCCACGTGGCGTCCTTTCGCGTGTGTCGTGTGGTCTCGGGAGTGTACGCCCAGACGTGACCTTCCGGAGCGGCCCTACTCCTCGATGGCTCGTCGCAGGAGCTCGTTGACGAGCTGGGGGTTCGCCTTGCCCTGGGTCTCGCGCATCACCTGGCCGACGAGGGCGCCGATCGCCCGGTCCGCCCCGCCGCGGATCTTCTCCACGACCTGCGGGTTGTCCGCGACGACGCGGTCCACGATCGCCTGGAGCTCCGCCTCGTCCGAGATCTGCTCGAGGCCGCGTTCGGCGGCGACGTCGCGCGGTCGCTTGGCTCCGTTCGCATCGAAAACGCCGGTCAGGACGTCCTTCGCGAGGTTCTGCGACAGGGTCCCGTCTTCGACGAGCGCGAGGAGCTCGCCGAGGTGCTCCCCGGTGACGCCGGTGTCGGCCGCGGTCTGGCCGCGCTCGTTCAGCTCGCCGAGGATCGGCCCGGTCAGCCAGTTCACGACCGCGTCCCGGTCGGCCCCCGCGGTCACCGCAGCGTCGAACCACTCGTCGAGTCCGACGTCGACGAGGGTCGCCGCCCGGCTCGCCTCCACACCGGCGTCCCGCATCCGGGCGCGCCGGGCGGCCGGCAGCTCGGGGATCGTGGCCCGCAGCTGCTCGACCCGGTCAGGCGGCGAGACGATCTCGACCAGGTCGGGGTCGGGGAAGTAGCGGTAGTCGGTGATCCCCTCCTTGCGCCGGAGGGTCTCGGTGACGCCGCGGTCCTCGTCCCAGTGGCGCGTCTCCTGGACGATCTCGCCGGCCGACTCGAGGATGTGGACCTGCCGCTCGGCCTCGAAGCCGATCGCCCGCCCCAGCGACCGGATCGAGTTCAGGTTCTTGATCTCGCAGCGGGTGCCGAACGGCTCCCCCGCGCGCCGGACCGACACGTTCGCGTCACAGCGGATCGAGCCCTCCTCCATGCGGGCGTCGGAGATGCCGAGGGCACGCACGACCCCCACGAGTTCGCGGAGGTACGCCTGTGCCTGCTCGGCGCTGCGGATGTCCGGCCGGGAGACGCACTCGAGGAGCGGGATGCCCGACCGGTTGTAGTCGACGAGCGACCGGTCGGCGCCGTGGAGCCGCCCACCCCCGCCGTGGTGCTCCATCTTGCCGGTGTCCTCCTCCATGTGAACACGCTCGATCCCGACCCGCACGGTCCCGCCGTCGACCTCGATGTCGAGGCGCCCGTCGGAGCACAGCGGGATGTCGTACTGGCTGATCTGGTAGTCCTTCGCGAGATCGGGATAGAAGTAGTTCTTGCGGTGGAAGCGGCAGCGCTCCACGACCTCGCAGTTCAGGGCCAGGCCGAGCCGGGTCGCGGACTCCACCGCCGTGCCGTTCGCGACCGGCAGCGACCCTGGCTGCCCGGAGCACACCGGGCAGACCCGGGTGTTCGGCGGTGCGCCGAAGTCGGTCGCGCAACCGCAGAACATCTTCGTCGCGGTGTTCAGCTCGACGTGGACCTCGAGCCCGACGATGACTTCCCACGCGCCTCCAGCACCTCCGGCGCCTCCGGTCTCCCACCCGCTGCTCACGCCGGCACCTCCACCGCCGCCTCCCCGCGCGGGATCGGGTCGAAGCCGAGGTCCTGCTCGAAGGCCCACCCGGCCCGGTAGAGCAGGTCCTCGCGGAGGACCGGGGCCATGAGCTGGAGCGCCACCGGCAGGCCGCGCTCGTCGAGGCCGCTCGGGACCGAGATCGCCGGGATGCCGGCGAGGTTCGCGGGCACCGTCGCGACGTCGTTCAGGTACATCGCGAGCGGGTCGTCGACCTTCTCGCCGATGGGGAAGGCGGCGGAAGGCGCGGTCGGGCTCGCGAGCAGGTCGGCCTGCTCGAACGCCGCCTCGAAGTCGCGCAGGATGAGCGTGCGGACCCGACTCGCCTGGAGGTAGTAGGCGTCGAAGTAGCCGGCCGACAGCGCGTAGGTCCCGATCATCACGCGCCGCCGCACCTCCGCCCCGAACCCCGCTGCCCGGGTCGCGGCGTTCATGTCCTCGGTGGTCGGGGCGTCGACCCGGAGCCCGTAGCGCACGCCGTCGTAGCGGGCGAGGTTGCTCGACGCCTCGGAGGGGGCGATGAGGTAGTAGGCGGGCAGCCCGTAGGGGGCGTGGGGCAGCGAGACCTCGACGATCTCGGCGCCGAGCTTCTCGAGGCGGACGAGCGCCTCGCGGAAGCGCTCCTCGACCCCCGGCTCGTAGCCCTCGCCCTGGAGCTCGGTGACGACCCCGATCCGCAGGCCGTCGATCCCGTCCCGCAGGGACGCGAGGACGTCCGGCGGGTCGTCGGGGATCGAGGTCGAGTCGAGCGGGTCGTGACCGGCGATCAAGCCGTGGAGCAGGGCGGCGTCCTCGACCGTGCGTGCCATCGGCCCCGCCTGGTCCAGGCTCGACGCGAACGCGATCAGCCCGTAGCGGCTGACCTGGCCGTAGGTCGGCTTCAGCCCGACGGTGCCGGTGACCGCGGCCGGCTGGCGGATGGAGCCGCCGGTGTCGGTGCCGACCGCGAGCGGCGCCATGAGTCCGGCAAGGGCCGCGGCGGAGCCGCCTGACGACCCTCCGGGGATGCGGGTCAGGTCCCAGGGGTTGCGGGTCGGACCGAAGCCGGAGTTCTCGGTGGACGACCCCATCGCGAACTCGTCCATGTTCGTCTTGCCGAGCAGGACGAGGCCGGCGTCGCGGAGTCGGGCCGCGACGGTCGAGTCGTAGGGGGGGATCCAGCCCTCGAGGATCCGGGATCCGCTGGTGGTGGGGATGCCGCGGGTCACGAAGAGGTCCTTGGCCGCGATCGGCACGCCCGCCAGCGGCCCGAGCTCCTCGCCGGCCGCCCGCCGCTCGTCGATGGCGTCGGCCTGGGTCCGGGCACTGTCGCCGGCGACGTGGAGGAAGGCGTGGACGTCCCGCTCACCGGGGGCAGCGGGGTCGCCGTCCACGGCCTCGATCCGGGCGAGGTGGGCGTCGGTCACCTCACGGGCACTGACCTCGCCGGCGGCGAGCCGCCGGGCGAGCTCAGCCGCGGTCAGCCGGATCAGGTCGGCCACCGTCAGGCCTCCTCGGCGACGATGCGCGGGACCGCGAACCGGTCGTCCTCGGCGTCGGGTGCCTGCGAGAGGAGCTCCTCCCGAGGGAGCGAGGGCCGCACCTCGTCGGCGCGGAAGACGTTGCCGAGCGGGTAGGGGTGCGAGGTCGGCTCGACGTCGCCGGCGGCCACCTCGCCGACCTGCTCGGCGTACCCGAGGATGCGGCTCAGCTGGGGGGCGAGGCGCTCGACCTCCTCGTCGCTGAGCGCGAGGCGGGCCAGGCTCGCGACGTAGCGCACCTCGTCTGCGGACAGGCTCATGCGGCGGACCTCCCCGAGGAGGCTGGTGTCCGACTTCGGCGCACGTCTGGCCGGTCCAGATCGCCCCTGGCGGCGTTGCGGACTCGCTTGCGTAGCGCTGCGACGCGGCACTCGCCGCGCCTTGCCAGATGACGATCTGTCCTCGCCCAGCCGCGCACCACGTCGAACACCACCCTCCTGGAGGCCCCGAGCCTATCCGGCGGCGGCCGTGGGCCCGGCGGACGGGGCGGAGCGGCAACGTGGTGCGAACCGGTCAATACCGTCGGTCGGAGTGGACGAGTTCTCCTCCACCGCAGACCCCTCACGCGGACCCTGGCGGCGCGTCGCACGCTGGACCCTGCTGGGGATCGCGTCGCTCGGGGTGCTGTCGCTCCTCGCCGGCGCGGCACTCTGGCTCTACGCCGACAGCCGCATCCACCGCCGCGTCATCGACGCGATCCTCGACCGCGGCGCCGCTGCCGAGGCCCGCGAGCCGGAGCGGCTCAACTTCCTCGTCGTCGGCAACGACAGCCGCGAGGGCCTGACCGAGGAGCAACGGCGTGAGCTCCGTACCGGGTCGTTCGACGGCGCCCGCACCGACACGATCCTGCTGGTCCAGGTCGACGGCGCCCGGGGCCGTGCGACCGTCGTCTCCTTCCCCCGCGACCTGCGGATCGAGCGCCTCGACGGGATCACGAAGATCAACGCGCTCGTAGCGGAGGGTGGACCCGACCTGCTCGTCGCCGAGGTCGAGCGGCTGGCCGGCCTCCAGATCGACCACTACGTGGAGGTCTCCATCCCGGCCTTCCTCTCGATCATCGACGTCGTCGGCACGGTCGAGCTCTGCCTCGACGAGCCGCTCCAGGACGACAAGAGCGGCGCCGACTTCGAGGCCGGCTGCCAGCGCATGGACCCGGCCGAGTCGCTCGCCTACGTCCGGTCGCGGCAGGGCGCGGCCGGAGACTTCGAGCGCATCGACCGCCAGCAGCGCTTCATGGCGGCGCTCGTCGACGAGGTTCTCCGCGCCCGCAATCTCCTCGACCCGACGCGCCTCGTCCCGATCGTGGACCGGGTGGCGAGCAATCTCGTCACCGACGAGGGGCTGTCGCTGAACCGCATGCGTCACCTCGCGCAGCAGTTGCGCGAGGTGATCGGCGGGGGCCTCCGCGCCAGGGCGGTCCCCTCGTACCCCCAGGAGATCGACGGCGCCAGCTACGTGCTCCCCTACGGGCCGGGGGCGGCGGCGCTCTTCGAGGCGCTCCGCAAGGGGGAGGAGCCCGACACCGTCGGCGCCCGCGAGGAGCGCGCGGAGACCCGGGTGCTCGTGTGGACCGCCGGCAACGACGCAGGCACGGAGCCTGCTCTCGGCACGCTCTTCGCCGCCGGCTTCGCCGCCGAGCCGGACGGACACGGCGAGGTGGACGGCAGCTACGTGACGACCGTCTACTCGACGGGGGTCGACGACGAGCGCGCCGGATGGGTGGCGAACCTCCTCGGCGCCCCGCTCATGGACCTCCCCGAGGACGTCGACGCCCCGCATGGTGCGGTCGCGATCGTCGTTCTCGGAAGAGACGCAGGCGTGACGGACGAGGGGTCCTGACCGCTCGTCGGCGGGCTCAGCGACGCCGCGCGCTGAGGCCCTCTCCGCAGCCGAACTCGACGCAGACCTTCTGCCGTTGCCACTGCCAGCCGGGCTCCTTCGAGAAGCGCAGCCACAGGATCCCGGCGCCCCGATCGAGGAAGTGGCGCCCCCCGGCCGAGAGCCCGCTCCGGGAAGCCGCCGGCTGGACGACCCGCGCCCACTCGCCCCAGCCGTCGTGGACGTGCACCGTGGCGTGGGGCCACGGGATCCCGACCTCGACCCACCCGGGCTGGTCACTCGCTGCCACGACCTCGAGGTCGGTGGGGGTCCGCGACGGAGCGAACCGGTAGCTCGTGTCCATGGCGCCCGCGGTCTGCGACAGCGGTCGGCGGGCCCAGTCCGGATCGGAGAGGGCGAGGTGCCTCGCACCGTCGGCGCGCACGACCGTGGTCGGGCCGAGCTTCTCCGTGCCGCCCGAGTGGTCCTCGAGGCGGAGCATCGTCGTGCGGAGCCCTGCCGGGCAGAGGTGGCCGACGTACGTCGCGGCGGGCTCGCACGCGCCGGCCACGAGCAGCGGGTTGTCGGCCACGACGGTCGCCGTCCTGCCGACGACCGAGCCGTCGAGGTCGCGGAGCCCCACCGCCGGGACCGGCGGCCCGTCGTCCCACGGGGCGGGGATGCGCAGCCGGTCGGCGTTCACGAGCCGGGCGCCCGCGAACGTCGTCAAGGCGGTGGAGTGGTCCACGATCGAGCCGATGGCCACGCTGTGCCCATGTGCACCGCCCGATCGGTCGGGGAGGTCGAACCAGAAGCCGTTGCCCTGGCTGCCCGCGGTGGCGCCCGACATCACCATGACGTGGCCGCCGAAGCCGCTGCCGGCGAAGGGGGACCGGGCGGGCGTCAGCTCCCCGCCGGCGATCGCCTCGTGGAGGCCCACGAGCATGGTCGCGAACTGGCCGCGGGTTCGGCACGCGAGGGGCGGGCCTTGAGCCGGCATGCGCCGACCGCCCACCCCGGCGCAGCGGATCTCAGTCCGGGAGCGCACCTGTCTCGAGCAGCGTCCGGAGGCCGTCCTCGCCGACGACCGGGACGCCGAGGTCCTGCGCCTTCGCGAGCTTCGACCCCGGGTTCTCCCCCGCCACGACCACCGACGTCCGCGACGACACGCCCGACGTCACCTTCGCGCCCCGCGACTCCAGCGCCTCGGTGGCCTCGTCGCGACTGAGTCCCTCGAGCCCGCCGGTGAGCACGACCGTCCACCCGGCGAGGAGGTCGGCGTGCTCGCCGCGCTCGGCCTCGGTGTTCACGCCGGCGTCGCGGAGCTGCTCCACGAGCGCGCGGTTGCGCTCCTCGGCGAAGAACGCGGCGACGGTCTCGGCGATGACCGGCCCGATGTCGGGCACGGCCGCGATGTCCTCGACCGACGCGTCCATGAGCCCCTGGATCGACCCGACGTGACGCGCGAGCGTCTTCGCGACCGTCGGGCCGACGTGGCGGATGTTCAGGGCGACGAGGAGACGGTCGAGCGGCTGGCCCTTCGAGGCCTCGATCCCCGCGACCAGCGCCCCGGCCTTCCTCTCCGCGAACAGCGGCAGGTCGAGGAGCTCGCCCTCCGTGAGGTGATAGAGGTCGGCGAGGTCCTTCACGAGCCCCTCCTCGAGGAGCAGCCGGGCGGTCTCCTCGCCGAGCCCCTCGATGTCCATCGCGCCGCGGCTCGCATAGTGCTCGAGCGACCCGAACAGGCGCTGCGGGCAGTCGACGTTCTGGCAGTAGGTGTTCGCCTCGCCCTCGGGCCGGACGAACCGGGCCCCGCAGAACGGGCAGTCCTTCGGCAGCGCCCACGGCTCGAGGCCCCCCGGCCGCTTGGAGAGAACCGGCCCGACGACCTCGGGGATGACGTCGCCAGCACGACGGACGACGACCGTGTCGCCCGGCCGCACGTCCTTGGCGGCAACCTGGTCCTCGTTGTGGAGCGTCGCCATCCCGACCGTGACCCCGCTGACCACGACCGGCTCGAGTACCGCGAACGGGGTGACCTTTCCGGTCCGCCCGACGTTGATCTGGATGTCGCGCAGGAGGGTCTCGCGCTCGATCGGCGGGAGCTTGAAGGCGATCGCCCAGCGCGGCGCCCGCGCCGTCGTCCCGAGCTCCTCGCGGTCCGCGAGCTCGTCGACCTTCACGACGACCCCGTCGATCTCGTAGACCGGCTCGTGGCGGTGCCCGGTCCAGTGGTCGACGTAGTCGATGATCGCGTCCAGCCCCGCCCGGACCTCGGTCTCGGGCGCAACGTGGAGCCCGGCCGACCGCATCCAGTCGAGGGACGCGGCGTGCGACGTGAACACCGCACCCTCGGTGTAGCCGAGACCGTGGCAGAGCACCGCGAGCGGCCGGGTCGCGGTCACCGCCGGGTCCTTCTGGCGCAGCGCCCCGGACGCGGCGTTCCGCGGGTTCGCGAAGGCGGCCTCCCCGGCCGCGATGCGCGCCGCATTCATCTCGTCGAACGCATCGAGCGGGTAGAAGACCTCGCCGCGAACCTCCAGGACCTCCGGCGGGTCGTCGACCTCGAGGCGGTAGGGGACATCGTCGATCGTGCGCACCTGCGCGGTCACGTCCTCCCCCGTCGTGCCGTCCCCCCGGGTCGCGGCGACCGCGAGGACGCCGCGCCGGTAGGTCAGCGAGATCGCGACCCCGTCGACCTTCAGCTCGCAGACGAACCTCGGCGTCTTGCCGAGGCCCCGCTCCACCCGGTCGATCCAGGCGGCGAGCTCTTCACGGGCGAAGACGTTGTCGAGCGACAGCATCTGCTCGAGGTGACGGTGCTCGGCGAAGGCCGTGTCACGCGGAGGACCGACCTGCTGCGTCGGCGAGCTCGGCGTGACCAGCTCGGGGTGGGCCCCCTCGATCGCCCTGAGCTCGCGGAGGAGAGCGTCCCACTCCGCGTCGGTCATCGTCGGGTTCGACAGGACGTAGTAGCGGTAGTTCGCCTCGTGGATCGCCCCGGAGAGCTCGTCGTGGCGGCGGCGTGCGTCGCTCAGCTTCTGGGGCACGTCGGACACCGTCAGGCGCTCCTGCTGAGAAGGGGGAGCTCCCTTCCGGCCGCGCTGCGGTCGGCGGACGCGATCGTGCCCCCGCCCAGACAGAGATCCGGATCATCGACGTCGTAGAGAACGCAGGCCTGCCCGACCGCGACGCCCTCCACCGGCTCCTTGAAGCGCACCCGGGCGTCGTCGAGCATCGCCTTGACCGGCTCCGCGTGCGCGCGGATCTGCGCGAGAACCGGTCCGGTGGGCGCCGATCCCGCGACCCAGCTCGTGGCGGCGAGCTCGACCCACCGGCAGCCGAGCGCCGCCCGCGGACCGACGACGACCGCGTTGCGCGCCGCGTCGAGGTCGATCACGTAGCGGCGCTCGTGGCTGGCGAGGCCGAGTCCCCGACGCTGCCCGACGGTGTAGTGCCAGATGCCGTCGTGGCGGCCGAGTTCGCGTCCGTCGAGATCGACGATCGGCCCCGGGGTTCGCGGGAGGTGCTCGCCGAGGTAGCCGGCCGTGTCGCCGCCGGGGACGAAGCAGATGTCGAAGGACTCGGGCTTGCTCGCCACGCGCAGTCCACGTTCCCCCGCTGCCGCCCGTACCTCGTCCTTGGTGAGCTCCCCGACGGGGAAGAGGGAGCGGGCGAGCTGGCGCTGGGTGGCCACGTAGAGGACGTAGGTCTGGTCCTTCGCGGCGTCGGCGGCGCGCCGCAGGCGGTAGGCCCCGTCCGCGTCGCGGCGGAGCCGGACGTGGTGCCCGGTGGCGAGCGCGTCGAACCCGAGGTCGGTGGCACGCTCGAGCAGCGCGGCGTACTTCACGCTGCGGTTGCACTCGATGCACGGATTCGGGGTCCGGCCGGCCTCGTAGGACTGCGCGAACGGACCCTGCACCCGCTCCGTGAACGGCTCGGTGAGGTCCCAGACATAGAAGGGGATCCCGAGGAGCTGGGCGACCCTGCGCGCGTCCTGCGCGTCGTCGAGCGTGCAGCAGCCCTGACCCGGCACCTGCTCGTCGAGCGGCACGTCGGCGAGCTTCAGGTGGACGCCGGTCACGTCATGGCCCTGCTCGACGAGCAGCGCCGCCGCCACCGACGAGTCGACCCCGCCGCTCATCGCCACGAGTACCCGGCTCATCCGACCGCACCTCCCCCGACGGCCCGCAGCTCCTCGACGACCCCGGCGAACACCTCGATCGCCTTGTCGACCTCCTCGCCGGTGCTCGTCCAGCCGAGCGAGAAGCGCACCGACGCGTCCTCGGCGAGCCCGGTCGCGACGAGGACGTGGCTGGCCTTGTTCGCACCCGAGTGGCACGCCGACCCCGTGGACACGCAGACCCCGTTGCGGTCGAGGCCGAAGAGCAGCGCCTCGGCGTCGACGCCGTCCACCGACACGTGGACGTGCGAGGCGAGCCGCGCGTCGGGGTCGCCGGGCCCGTTGCGACGGACGCCGTCGACGGCCAGAAGACCGCCGGCGAGCCGGTCGGAGAGCTCGCGCAACCGCTCGTGCAGGAACGGCCGGTCCTCGTGCGCCGCGACGACCGCGGCGCCGCAGGCGGCGTCGAGGGCGGCGGCGAAGGTGCCGGAGCGGATCCCGCGGTCCTGGCCGCCTCCGTGGGAGAGCGGCACGATCGGGACGCCCCGGCGCAGGTAGGCGACGCCGACCCCGCCCGGTCCGCCGAACTTGTGCGCGGAGAGGGCGAGCGCGTCGACGTTCCAGGCCGCGACGTCGACGTCGAGCGTCGTGAACGCCTGGACCGCGTCGACGTGGAACGGGATGCCGCGCTCGCGCAGCGCGGCGCCGATGGTCGCGACGTCGTTCACGGCGCCGAGCTCGTTGTTCGCGGCCATCACCGACACGACCGCGGTGTCGTCGCGGACCGCATCGAGAAGCCGCTGCGGGTCGACGCCCCCGTCGGGGTCGGGTCGGACGACGTTGAGCTCGAAGCCGTCGTGGTCCCCGAGCCACTCCGCCGCCTCGAGCACCGCAGGGTGCTCGACCGCGGTGGTCACGATGTGCCGGCGGCCACGAGCGGCGCCCGCCCAGGCGAGCCCCTTCACCGCGAGGTTGTCCGCCTCGGTCCCGCCCGACGTGAAGACGATGTCGGCCGGCGACGCCCCGAGCACCGTGGCGATCTGCTCGCGCGCCTCCTCGACCGCGACCCGCGCCGTCCGTCCAGCGACGTGCGCGGACGACGCGTTGCCCGCCTCGGTCACCGGATCGAGCCAACGCGCAAGCGCCGTACGCGCCTCGGGGCGCGGCACGGTCGTGGCGGCGTGGTCCAGGTAGATCACGCCGCACAGGGTACGAGCAGCGTGCGACGCCTCGCTCCCACGCCCCGACGGCTCAGGGACCGCGGACGATGCGGTAGACGGTGCCGTTCGTCGACGTGATCAGGATCTCGCCGTTGGCGTCGGTCCCGAACGAGGGGATGTTGCCGAGATCGCCGAGCTGGCTCGTCCAGTCGCGCTCGTCGGAGACGATGCCGCGGCGGTAGTGGAAGCTCCGCACGAACCCGGCACAGAAGTCCGCGTAGAGGTACTGCCCGCGCAGCTCAGGGATCGCGTCGCCCCGGTAGACGTAGCCGCCCGTGACGGCGCACGTCCCGCCCTCGCCGAGGGGGTACTCGAGCACCGGCAGGGTGAGGCCGGACCGGTCGCATCCCGTTGACGGCTGGAAGCAGTGCTTGCCCTCCATCACGTTCCAGCCGAAGTTCGTCCCGCGGGCGTTCCAGCCGGCGACGTCGACCTCCTCCCACGAGCTCTGCCCGACATCGCCGATGTAGACCAGTCCCTCCGGGGCGTCGAACGAGAACCGCCACGGGTTGCGGAGCCCGTGCATCCACAGCGTCCGTGAGCCGCTCCCGACGTCGATCCGGACGAGCCCGCCGAGCAGGTTGCCGGTGTTCTGGGCGTTGCCCTGCGGGTCGCCGCCGCTGCCGCCGTCGCCGAGCGACGCGTAGAGCGCCCCGCCCGGTCCGAACTCGAGCATGCCGCCGTTGTGGTTCGAGAACGGCTGGTCGAGGCTCAGCAGCGTCCGCGCGCTCGCGGCGTCGACGCGGTCGGCGGTCGCGCGCCGGTACTCGACGACCCGGGTGTTGCCGGCCTGGTTCGTGTAGTGGGCGTAGACCCGCGGATCGGTCGGGTAGCTCGGGTGGAAAGCGAGCCCGAGCAGGCCCTGCTCTCCTCCTGACGAGACCTGCCCGCGCAGGTCGAGGAACGGCGTCGACTTGCGCGAGCCGTCCTCGACGATCCAGACCGCGCCGCCCTTCTCCACGACGTAGATGCGGTCCGCCTCCGACGTGTGGCCGGTCGCGAACAGCGGGAAGTCGAACCCCGACGCCACGGTCTCGACGGCGAGGGTGAGATCCCCGAGCGCCAGGCCGAGCTGGCCGACGACCTCGTCGCCAACCGCGCCCGGCCCGCCGGCGACGCGGATCCGGGTGATGGCCGCGGCGTTCTCCTCGACCCAGGCCTTCGTCTCCGGCGAGTCGACGAGGTCGACGGGGTTGACGAGCGCGAGGACGCCGCCGGCGTGGTAGGCGGCAGCTCCGGCTGCGAGCGCGTCCGGGAACTGGGCGCCGGTGGCGGCGAAGACCGTTGACCGCGCCCCGCCGGCGGCCACCGCGGCGTCGGCGAGCGCGGTCGCGGTGCCGAAGCGGCTCTGCCCGAACACGCGCTCGTAGGAGTCCACGTCGAGGTCATCGGCGATGTCGTCCGGGATGGCACCGGGCCCCCCGGCGATCGTGGCGACCTCCGCCCCGAAATCACGGAGCGCGCGGTTCGTCGCTTCCGGCACGCCCGAGATGCGCGACACCAGGAGGATCGGCCGGTGGGCGTACGCGGCGAGCGGTCCCGCCGCGAGGGCGTCGGGCCAGGCCTGCGACGGGTTGCTGGCGTTGCCGAGCGCGACGATGACGCGACGTCCGGCGTCCTCGTCGCCCGCGGCGCGCCAGAGGTCGACCGCCAGCCGCGCGGCCCGGGCGGC
>JBOHEE010000416.1:0-2527 GCA_050700895.1 Nitriliruptorales bacterium
TCGTCGAGCGGGTGCGCGAGCGGTGCGTCGGGTTGCACCCAGCGCAGGCCGTGGTCCTCCAGCGGCAGCGCGCGCAGGTACGGCGAGGCGTTCGCGAGCGGGTGGATGGCGGAGCAGACGTCGTGGACAAACCCCGGGAGGGTGAGCTCCTCCGAACGCGTGCCCCCGCCGATCTCGTCGGCGGCCTCGATCAGGCGGACCGAGAGGCCGGCTCTGGCCAGTGCAACCGCGGCCGTCAGCCCGTTCGGGCCGGCCCCGACGACCACGGCATCGTCTCCCACGTCTGTCTCCCGCTGCTCCTGTGGCGACGCTATGCCCGTCGTCGGCCCCGTGCCGGTCGGCGGCTTCCCCCGACGCATGGCAGGATGCTGCTTCTCAACGCGTCCGAGGAGCAGGGGTGGCCGACCTCTCTCGCATCCCGCAGGTCGATGCGGTGCTTCGCCACTCCGACGCCGAGCCCGTGATCGAGACCTACGGGCGCCGTTCGTTCACGGACGCCGTGCGCCTGGCGATCGACGAGGCGCGCGAGCGCGCCCGCGAGGGCGGGCCCGTCTCCGAGATCGACGACCTCATCACCGACGCGGCCGGACGGCTCGCGGACCGCCGCAGCGGCCGACTCGAGCGGGTGGTGAACGCGACCGGGGTCGTGCTTCACACCAACCTCGGCCGTGCGCCGCTCTCCGCCGAGGCGCGCGCGGCGATGGCGGACGCCGCGGGCTACTGCTCCCTCGAGCTCGAGTTGGCCGACGGCGAACGCGGCTCCCGGACCGCGCACGTCGGCCGGCTCGCGGCCGACGCCTGCGGGGCGGAGGCCGCAACCGTCGTGAACAACGGCGCGGCGGCGCTCGTGCTCGTGCTCGCGGCCCTCTCGGCCGGTCGCGAGGCGATCGTCAGCCGCGGCGAGCTGGTGGAGATCGGGGGCTCGTTCCGGCTGCCCGACGTCATGTCCGCCTCCGGCGCCGTCCTCCGCGAGGTCGGCACGACGAACCGGACGAAGATCGAGGACTACCGGCGCGCGCTCGGCGACCAGACCGGCGTCGTACTGAAGGTTCACCGCTCGAACTACCGTATCGTCGGCTTCGCGTCCGAGCCGCCAGCGGGGGAGGTCGCCGCCCTCGTGCGCGAGCGCGGCATCAGCTTCGTCTACGACCTCGGATCGGGGCTGCTGCGCGACACCGAGCGGTCGGCCGAGCCCGGCCCGGTGGCTGACGAGCCGTCGGCGGAGAGGGCGCTCGCCGCCGGCGCGGACCTCGTCGTGTTCAGCGGGGACAAGCTCCTCGGAGGCCCGCAGGCAGGGATCATCGCGGGACGCAGCGACCTCGTCGAGAGGTGCGCGCGGCACCCCCTCGCACGCGCGTTCCGCATCGACAAGTTCCGGCGCGCCGCGCTGGAGGTCACCCTCGAGTCGCACCTGCGGTCGGACATGCCGATCGAGCTGCCCGTCTGGGCCATGCTCACGACCGAGCCGGCGATCCTCGAGGCGCGGGCGAAGTCGCTGGCCGATTCGGTCGGCGGTCCCACGACAGCGGCGGCGGTGACCTCGGTCACCGGCGGAGGCTCCATGCCGGGGGCCGAGCTCCCGTCGTGGGCGGTGGTCGTCGACGTCGACCGGCCCGACGCGCTCGCCCGGGCGCTGCGGACGGGCGACCCGCCGATCGTCGGTCGGGTGGACGCCGGCTCGGTCGTGCTCGATCTCCGGACCGTCCCGCCGGCCCAGGACGAGCTCGTTGCGCACGCGGTCCGACGTGCGCTGGGGCGACTGACCCGGTGACCGACGACCGTCCCGGCATGCGCGTCGTCGCGACCGCAGGACACGTGGACCACGGAAAGTCCACGCTGCTGCGGGCACTCACGGGGATGGAGCCGGACCGCTGGGAGGAGGAACGCCGCCGCGGCCTCACGATCGACCTCGGGTTCGTGTGGACCGATCTCGACACGCCGGCCGGCCCGCTGACGGTCGCATTCGTCGACGTCCCCGGCCACGAGCGGTTCGTCGCGAACATGCTCGCCGGGGCCGGCGCCGCACCGCTCGCGCTCTTCGTGGTCGCTGCCGACGACGGCTGGGCCGCCCATTCCCGGGAACACCTCGACATCCTCGACCTCCTCGGGGTCCCCGCCGCGGTGGTCGCGATCACCAAGCTCCGCATCGCCGGAGACGAGCGCGCACGGGAGGTCGCGACGGACGTCGGGCGACGGCTCGCAGGGACCTCGCTCGACGGCGCTCCGATCATGATCGTCGACGGCGTCTCGGGCGAGGGCGTCGACGGGCTGCGTGACCAGCTGAGCGCCCGCCTCGCCGCGACCCCTGACGCGCCGGACCGCGACCGGCCCCGCCTCTGGGTGGACCGCGCATTCACGATCTCGGGGGCCGGGACCGTCGTGACCGGGACCCTCGCGGGGGGAGCGCTCCAGGTGGGGCAGGAGCTCGCGCTCCTCCCGCTCGGTCGGACGACGCGCATCCGCGGGATGCAGGCCCTCGGGAAGCCGGCGGAGCGCGTCGACCCGGGGGCCCGGGTCGCCCTGAACC
>JBOHEE010000417.1:0-3207 GCA_050700895.1 Nitriliruptorales bacterium
GCCTCAAGCAGTGGAGCGCAGCCACACACGTCTCACGTGGCCGCGCGGAACGTAGGCCGCGACCGATGGGGTTCGGGGCCTCAAGCAGTGGAGCGCAGCCACACACGTCTCACGTGGCTGCGCGGAACGTAGGCCGCGACCGATGGGGGTCGGGGCCTCAAGCAGTGGAGCGCAGCCACACACGTCTCACGTGGCCGCGCGGAACGTAGGCCGCGACCGATGGGGTTCGGGGCCTTGTCAGCCTGGCTCGTCGGTCGGGGAAGCCGGGCTGCCGGGCGGTTGGCCCACCGTGACCTCACGGCAGGTCTCGCTGTCGGCGACCTCCTCACGCGGTGCCGACAGGCAGATCCGCCGGAGCGCGGTGACCGGGGGGATGCCGGCCGTCGCCTCGAGCGGGTGCCCGCGGTAGGCCTCGACCCATTCCTGGGCGTTCCGGCACGCGGGGACCGTGTCCACGAGGTCGAAGAGCGCCCCGACCGGGACCGAGGCGGGCGACGCGGTCGGACCTGGGCTGGCGGGGGCTGGGGACGCGGCCTGCCGCACGTCCTCGAAGGCGGCCGAGCACTCGGCCGAGACCGGGATCGGCGTGGGTCCCGCCCCCGGCTCGCCGCGGCACGCGACGAGCCCGAGCGCTGCCGCAGCCGTGAGCGCGACCACGCGGACACGTCGCAACGTCGCCCCTCCTCCCCCGTCCTGTGCCGGCCCCGGACGGTAACCCTGCGTGTCTTTGCGCTGACGGCCGAAGGAAGGGGAGGATGGGCGGGACCGCGACGGGCATCCATGGTGCTCCGGCCTTGGGAGGACGGACGTGGACTTCGCAATCCCGGAGGAGCTCGAGCAGCTACGGCGGTCGTACGCGACCTTCCTCGACCGCGAGGTCCGGCCGGTCGAGGAGCGCTTCCGCGGCGAGCTCGCGCGCTGGGAGTTCACCGACGAGATGCGCGGGACGCGACGCGAGCTCCGCAAGCGCTCCGCCCAGGAGGGCTTCTACACCTGTTACCTCCCCGAGGAGGTGGGCGGGTGGGGTCTGTCCACCTTCGGGACGACGCTCCTCGTGGAGGACACCGGCCGGTCCGGAATGTGGTTCGCGAACGCCGTCATGGGCCCGCCCGACCCCGGTGCCCCCTCGCCGGTGCTGCTCGACGCGCAGCCGGAGGTGCGTGACCACTACCTGAAGCCGCTGATGACCGGCGAGGCGACGATGTGCTTCGCGCTCACCGAGCCGGAGGCGGGCTCCGACGCGCAGGGCATCCGCACCCGCGCCGAGCAGCACGGCGACACGTGGGTGCTCAACGGGACGAAGCACTACATCACCGGCGCCGACGACGCGGACTTCGCTCTCGTCTTCGCCGTGAACGACCCGGAGAGGCGCGCCCAGGGCGGCATCACCGCGTTCGTCGTCCCGCGCGACCGCTACCGGGTGACCCAGCAGCAGCTCACCATGGCCGACACCCACCCCTACGAGATCGTCTTCGAGGACGCCGCGGTGCCCGAGGACCACGTCGTCGGGGAGGTCGGCTACGGCTTCCACACCGCGATGAGGTTCCTCAACGCCGGCCGCGCCTACATCGGCGCGTCGTGCCTCGGCATGGCGCAGTTCTGTCTCGACTACGCCATCGACCACGCCAAGACTCGGACCGCGTTCGGCAAGCCGATCGCGCGCAACCAGGCGATCTCGTTCCCGCTCGCGGACTCGAAGGTCGAGATCGAGGCGGCGCGCTGGCTCACCTATCACCTCGCCTGGAAGGTCGACCGACTGGCGCGCGGGGAAGCCCGCGGCGGCGCCGACATCGCCCTGATGCTCGACTCGTCGATCGTGAAGCTCTACGGCACCGAGATGGTGAACCGGGTGGCCGACCGGGCGATGCAGGTGCTCGGCGGCCAGGGGCTCATGCGCGAGGTGCCGATCGAGCGCATCTGGCGCTTCGCCCGCATCCTCCGCATCGTCGAGGGCGCGAGCGAGATCCAGCGCCTCGTAATCGCCCGCTCACTCGGCCTCTGAGCCGTTCGGCGGTCGGTTCGCCCCGAGGTCGCGGAGGGCCAGCCGGGCGGCGTGGCAGCCGCACATGCCGTGGACGCCGCCGCCCGGGGGCGTGGACGACGAGCAGAGGTAGACCCCTGCCATCGCCGTGCGGTAGGGCGCGACGAGCCCGGCAGGCCGGTTGAAGAACTGGAAGAGATCCTGGACGCCGCCGTTGATGTCGCCGCCGATGCAGTTCGGGTTGTGACGTTCGAGGTCCGATGAGGACATGATGTGCCGCGCGAGCACGGTGTCCCGGAACCCGGGCGCGTAGCGCTCGATCTGCGCCTCGATCCGATCGGTCATGTCCACCTCCGAGCCGTTCGGAACGTGGCAGTAGGCCCAGAGGGTGTGCTGGCCGCGCGGGGCGCGGGTCTCGTCGAAGAGAGACTGCTGGCTGACGATCAGGTACGGGCGTTCGTGGTGGCGGCCCTGGGCGACGGCAAGCTCCGACGCGGCGATCTCGGCCATGGTCCCACCGAGGTGGACGGTCCCGGCCCTCGAACACGCGTCGGCCTTCCACGGCACCGGTTCGGACAGCGCCCAGTCGACCTTGAATACGCCGGGGCCGTAGCGGTAGCGCTCGAGCTTGCGCCGGTAGCCGGCCGGCATGCGGTCTCCCGCGATCGCGATGAGCTGCCGCGGCGTGACGTCGAGGAGGACGACCCTCGCGCCGTCCACCTCCCGCAACGACTCGACCCGGTGCCCGGTCTCGATGGTTCCGCCGAGCTCCCGCAGGTGCGACGCGAGGGCGTCGGCGATGCGCCGGGACCCCCCGACCGCCATCGGCCAGCCCACGTGGTGGGCCAGGAACGCGAGCATCAGCCCGAAGCCGGCGCTCGGCGGCCGGTCGAGACGGATCATCCCGTGCGCCGCCATCCCGGCAAGCACCGCGCGAGTGCGCTGGGATCCGAAGAAGCGGCTCAGCGCGGTCACGGGCAGCCCACCGAGCGCCCCGAACCGCGCGAGCCGCAGCGGCGACCGCGGGACGCGGAGCGGCCCGAGCAGGTCTGCCACGAACCCGGGCCCTCCACGCACCAGCGGCTCGACGAGCCGGCGGTAAGCGGGACCGTCCCCCTCGAGCGCCGCGACGGTCTCGGCGAGGGACCGCTCGAGGACGACGGCGGAGCCGTCGTCGAGCGGGTGCGCGAGCGGTGCGTCGGGTTGCACCCAGCGCAGGCCGTGGT
>JBOHEE010000418.1:0-1683 GCA_050700895.1 Nitriliruptorales bacterium
GTCCGAGCCTATCCGCGGGAGAGCTCGCGTTGACACCGCCCCGCGGGGGTGCGAGCATCGCGTCCTCCGTCGAGCGGCCGCACCTGCTCCAAGGGTGGTTCGCCGCACCTCCGACGCAGGTCAGTGAGGTGTGGTCAGACGTGTGCTCGCGCGAGCAGGTACCTTCGACGGCGGATCGGCGCGTCACGCCGATGACCGACCCATACGCGAGGAAGCCCGACCCATCATGACCCAGAACACGAACCCGACCCCCGACGACGGCGACGCGGCGCCGACGCCGAGCGACATCCCGGGGACCGTCATCATGCAGGATCCCGGCGGCGAGATGACCTCGACCGGCGAGCCGATCGTCGAGAACGAGTACGGCGACGGCGACTCCTTCGAAGCCGCACTCGAGGAGACGATCAAGAGCCTGAACGAAGGCGAGATCGTCGAGGGTGTCATCGTGAAGGTGGATCCCGACGAGGCGCTGCTCGACATCGGCTACAAGTCCGAGGGCGTCATCCCTGCGCGCGAGCTCTCCATCAAGCAGGACGTCGACCCCCGCAAGGTGGTCCAGGTCGGTGACGTGATCGAGGCGCTCGTCCTCCAGAAGGAGGACTCCGAGGGCCGCCTCCTCCTCTCGAAGAAGCGCGCCCAGTACGAGCGTGCCTGGGGGACGATCGAGCGCATCTTCGCCGAGGACAAGACGGTGAAGGGGACGGTCATCGAGGTCGTGAAGGGCGGTCTGATCCTCGACATCGGCCTGCGCGGCTTCCTGCCCGCCTCGCTCGTCGAGATGCGCCGCGTGCGTGATCTCCAGCCCTACGTGGGTGAGGAGCTCGAGTGCAAGATCATCGAGCTCGACAAGAACCGCAACAACGTCGTCCTCTCGCGGCGGAAGTTCCTCGAGGAGACGCAGTCGGAGTTCCGCCACGAGTTCCTCGGCAGCCTGCAGAAGGGCGAGATCCGCAAGGGGATCGTCTCCTCGATCGTCAACTTCGGCGCCTTCGTGGACCTCGGTGGCGTCGACGGTCTCGTCCACGTCTCCGAGCTGTCGTGGCAGCACATCGACCACCCGAGCGAGGTCGTCGAGGTCGGCGACGAGGTGAACGTCGAGGTCCTCGACGTCGACCTCGAGCGCGAGCGGGTGTCGCTGTCGCTGAAGGCCACCCAGGAGGACCCCTGGACGACGTTCTCGCGCGAGCACCAGGCCGGCAACGTCGTCGACGGCGAGGTGACCAAGCTCGTCCCGTTCGGCGCGTTCGTGAAGGTCGCCGATGGCATCGAGGGGCTCATCCACATCTCCGAGCTCTCCGAGCACCACGTCGAGGCGCCCGAGGCCGTCGTCAACGTCGGCGACCGGATCGAGGTCAAGGTCATCGACATCGACACGGTCCGCCGCCGCATCAGCCTGTCGCTGCGTCAGGTCGGCGCGGAGACCGGAGCCCCGGCGCCCGGCGGCGAGCAGCCGCTCACGCCGGAGCAGATCGCGCTCGCCGAGACGGCCTACGTCTCGGGGGCCGAGGCGCCGCGCGGCACCTCGCTCGGTGATCGCCTCCGCGAGGCCGGGCTGTCCTCGTCCGAGGAGGCCGCGACCGCCGCAGAGGCGGAGGAGGCGGACACCGCCGCGGCCGAGGCCGTGGAGGAAGTCGAGGAGGCCCCTGAGGCTGCCGACGACACCGCCGCGGCCGAGGCCGTGGA
>JBOHEE010000419.1:0-6570 GCA_050700895.1 Nitriliruptorales bacterium
TGGAGGACGATGAGCCCGATCGGCACGCCGACGATCGCGATCGCCGCGAGGAGGGTGCGCAGGTTCGGCTCCCCCTTTCGCTCGTGGAGCAGGGCAGCGAGCGCGATCACGAGCGCGACCTTCGCGAGCTCGGACGGCTGGAGTTGGAACCCGCCGAAGGACAGCCAGCACTGGCAGCCGCTCACGAACGTCCCGAGCGGGCTGAGGACGAGGACGAGCAGGCCGACCGCGCCGAGATAGACGAGGCCCGCGTACGTGCGCACGTAGCGGTAGTCGATCACTGCGGCGGCCACGAGACCGACGAGCGCGATGCCCCAGCTCAGGAGCTGCTTGCTCACGTAGTAGGTCGTCGGCAGGTCCTGGATCTGGAGCGCGCGGTACTTCGCGCTGTAGATCGCGACGAGGCCGACCGCCGTCAGGAGCAGCGCCGCCCCGATGAGCACCGGGTCGACGTGGCGCGTCGGGGCGTAGGCGTCCATCCAGCGCTCCTGGATGCGCTGGCGCAGCATGCGCTGCTGGCGGTCGCTGCCGTAGTAGCCAAGCTCCATCAGTCCGCGCCGTCCGCGACGAGCGCCGGGTACGGGGTGATGTCCAGGTCGAACACCGCCTCCCAGATGCGGCGGGCGATCGGGGCGGCCGCGCCCGAGCCGGCGCTGCCCTCCTCGACCATCACCGCGAGGGCGTACCGCGGGTCGTCGGCCGGCGCGTAGGACGCGAACCAGGCGAACGGCACCTTGCCGTCCGCCTCCGCGGTACCGGTCTTGCCCGCGACGGGGATGTCGTCGAGCGGGAAGCCGTTGAAGCGGAAGTTCGCCGTGCCGCGGGGCTGCATCACGACCGCGGTGAGCCCGTCCTGGATCGCCTCCCACTCCGCCGGCTCGAGATCGACCGTGCCGAGCACCTCCGGCTCGATGCCCTCGATCACCTCACCCTCGGGCGACACGACCTCGAAGCCGAGGTGCGGACGCCACAGCGTCCCCCCGTTCGCGATCGTCGCGTAGGCGACCGCCATCTCGAGCGGCGTCGCCGTCACGTAGCCCTGCCCGATCGACGCGTTGATCGCGTCGTAGTAGCGCCATGCGCACTCCCAGTCGGGGCTGTCGCCGTCGCAGTCGCGGCCGAGGTTCTCCACGAACCTGCGCTTCCACTCCCGGCCGGGGACGGTGCCGCTGCGCTCCTCCGGCAGGTCGAGCCCGAGGTCGCGGCCGAGCCCCAACTGCCGGGACAGGTTCTCGACGAGCTCGAGCGGCTCCTCGCCGCGCGACACGCGCGCCTCGTCCCGCTGCCACAGCTCGTGGCCGACCTGGTAGTAGAAGGTGTCGCAGGAGCGCATGAGCGCGGCGACCGTGTCGAGCGATCCCTCGCTCCTGGGATTCCAGTTGCGCCAGCGGCGGCCGATGTTGAGCGATCCGGGGCACGACAGGCGCGAGGTCGGCGACAGCATGTCCCCGGCGAAGCTGGCGGCAGAGGTGATCGGCTTGAACGTCGAGCCGGGCGGATGGGCGGCGACCACTGCCCGGTTGAGCATCGGGAGGTGGTTCTCGGGGTCGCTGAGGCGCGCCCAGTCGTCGGGCGAGACGCCCCCGAGGAAGACCGTCGGGTCGTAGGTCGGCAACGACGCCATCGCGACGATGCCGCCGTTGGTGACGTCGATGACGACCGCCGCGCCGGCAGGAGCGGTGACCTCCTGGTTGTCTGGACGGTCGATGAACCGGGCCGCCTCGAGACCCTGCGCGAGGAGCTCCTCGACCGTCTCCTGGAGGTCGAGGTCGAGGGTCGTGCGCACGTCGGCGCCGGCGACGGGGAGCTCGCGCGCGAGCTCTTCGAGCACGGTCCCGTGGGCGTTCACCTCGAGCTTGCGCCAGCCCTTCTTGCCCTGCAGCCACTGCTCGTAGCTCGCCTCGAGGCCGGACTTGCCCACGAGGTCGCCGAGCCGGTAGTCGCCATCCCAGGACTCGAGCTCCCGTTCGTTGATCTCGCCGATGTAGCCGATGAGGTGGGCGGCGACCGTGCCGCGCGGGTAGGTCCGCACCGGCAGGGTCTCGGCGACGACGCCCGGGTAGAGCTCCTGGTGCTCCTTGATGGCGAAGATCACCTCGGGCGCCACGTCCTCCCTGATGGGGATGGCGCGGAACGGCGAGTACTTGCGCGTCTGCAGCCGCTCGACGATCTCGTCACGGGTCATGTCGAGCACGTCGGAGAGGCGGTCGAGGACCGCCGCGGCCTCCGCGCTCCGCGGGTTGCCGGCGTCGTCGATGAGGCGGCTCTTGTCCGCACTCACCGTGAGGGCCGGGCGGTTCTTCACGATCTCGTCGCCGTGGCGGTCGAGGAGGCGGCCTCTCGGCGCCTCGGTGACGACCCACCGCACCCGGTTGCTCTCGGCGAGCTCCGCGTAGCGCTCCCCCGCGAGGATCTGCAGCGACCACAGCCGCGTGAGGAGCGCCAGCAGCAGCCCGGCCACGACGAGGGACAGCAGCGTGAGCCGGAGGGCGGTCGACGAATGCGTGGACTCGGACTGGGCCATGGTCAGATCGGAGCCGTGCGCTCGGGCGGGAAGCGCTCGGAGAGCGTATCGACGAGGACGAACGTCGGCGGGGCAAGCAGGGCGTTGTAGAGACCGACGATGAGCGACGACGCCGCCACGAGCTCGAGCGTGTAGCGGGGGTCGCCGAGGAGGCGGGAGAGGACGCCGTACCCGGCGGTCGCGAGCACGCCGGTCGCGAACGCGACCGCCAGCGGCGCGGTGACCGAGCTCGCGGCGAGGTAGGGGCGCAGGAGAGCGACCGAATAGCCGACGGCGACGAGCACGACGGCGGTCGCCCCGAGCGGCGGCTCGACGAGCAGGAGGTCGGTCAGGACACCTGCGGTGAAGCCGACGAGCACCCCGCTCAACGGCCCGTCCCGGAACGAGAAGGCGGCCGTGAGGAGAAGGAGCAGGTCCGGGCGGAAGCCGCCGATCGTGAGATGGGGGAAGACCGCGGTCTGCAGGAGCGCCGCGGTGGCGAGCAGGAGGGCGATGACCGCCGTTCGGCTCATTCCGACGGCTCCGGTGTCGGTTCGGATGTCGGGCTCGCCGGTGCGGTGGGCTGCTCGCGGCCGGTCACCTGGTTCGGTCGCGGGACCGGGAGATCGACGTCAGGGGGCGTCCGGAGAACGACGAGGACGTGCCGGAGGCTCGTGTAGTCGACGTACGGACGGACCGAGATGTCGCGGTTGAGCGTGCCCGAGAGCTCACCGACGGAGGAGATGCGTCCCACCGGGATCCCCGGCGGGAACGTCGCGTCGCTGTAGCTCGCGGTCACGACCTCATCGTCCTCCCGGACGTCCGCCTCGGGGTCGATCAGCGTCAACCGCAGGGGGTCGGCGCCGCCGCCCTCGACGAAGCCGTGCTCGCCGGTGCGGGGGATGCGGACGGCGGCGGAGAAGCTGCGGTCGGTGGCGAGCAGGATCCGCGAGGCCGTCGGCGCGACCTGGATCACCCGGCCGACGAGCCCGTCGCCGTCGATCACCGCCATGTCCTTCTCGACGCCGTGGCGGGCGCCGACGTCGATCGTGATGGTCCACACGAAGTTCGACGGGGCGAGGCCGATGACGGAGGCGGCGCGGAAGTCGTAGTCGCCGCTCGTGCCGAGGAGGCCGTCGCGCATGTCGAGGAGGCCCTCGAGCGAGGCCCGCTCCCGTTCGAGGTCCTCGATCGACTGGCGTCGCTGGGTCGCGCGCTCCAGGTCGGCGCGGAGCCGGGCGTTCTCCTCCCGGAGGCGGAAGAGCTCCACCACGTTTCGCACCGCGCCGCTGACGGGTTCGATCACGGTCGCGATGCCCTCCTGGACCGGCCCGAAGGCGGTGACGACCGCGCCTCTGACGCGGGACAGCGGCCCGTCGGCCCCGGAACGTGCGTCGACGGTGATGAGCAGGAGGGAGACGAGCGTCAGGACCGCGAGGAGGACGCGGGCACGCCGACGCTCGTACAACTAGGGATCCTCCGGTCCGCGCCCAGACGACGGCGCGGACGCTACCGGGCGTGACTCGGACGTCGAGCTCAGTGCCGCGATGACGAGATGAGGACCCTCTTCAGGGCCTCGAACTCCTCGAGACACTTGCCCGAGCCGATCGCGACCGACGACAGCGGGTCGTCGGTGGTGTGGATCGGCATGCCGGTCTCGTGCTTCAGCCGCTCGTCCAGGCCCTTCAGCATCGCGCCGCCGCCGGTGAGGACGATGCCCTTGTCCATGATGTCGGCGGCGAGCTCCGGTGGGGTGCGGTCGAGGGTGTTCTTCACCGCGTCGATGATCGCGTTGACCGGCTCCTCGATCGCCTTCCGGATCTCCTCCGCGGACACGATGATCGTCTTCGGCAGGCCCGACACGAGGTCGCGCCCGCGGATCTCGGCGTGCGGCTCGTCGGCGAGCGGGAACGCGGAGCCGATGGCCATCTTGATCTCCTCGGAGGTGCGCTCGCCCAGCATCAGCGAGTACTCCTTCTTGATGTAGGAGATGATGGAGTCGTCGAGCTCGTCGCCGCCGATGCGGATCGACTGGCTCGTGACGATCCCGCCGAGCGAGATGACCGCCACCTCGGTCGTGCCGCCGCCGATGTCGACGACCAAGTTGCCGGCCGGCTCGTGGACGGGCAGCCCGGCCCCGATCGCGGCCGCCATCGGCTCCTCGATGATGTAGGCGGCGCGGGCCCCGGCCTGGACCGAGGCCTCCTCGACCGCGCGCTGCTCCACCCCGGTGATGCCGGACGGGACGCAGACGACGACGCGGGGCTTCGCGAGCCAGCGGCGGCGATGGACCGCCTGGATGAAGTAGCGCAGCATCTTCTCGGTGACGTCGAAGTCCGCGATCACGCCGTCCTTCAGCGGGCGGATGGCGACGATGTGGCCCGGGGTCCGGCCGATCATCCGCTTCGCCTCGGCACCGACGGCGAGGATGGCGCCGTTCTTGGTGTTGATGGCGACGACCGACGGCTCGTTGAGGACGATGCCGCGGCCACGGACGTACACGAGGGTGTTCGCCGTGCCGAGGTCGACTGCCATGTCACGGCCAAGGAACTGGATGAGGGGAGATGCCACGGGTCACCTGCGCGGGACGAAGGGATGGTCGGCTTCACCGGGCCCGGACCGGTCGGTCGGTGTCCGAGCGCGGTGAGGGTACAGGACCCGTCCGGGCAGGAGGCCATATCCGACAGATTGATGCCTCCACGTCCATCCGGCGCACATGACCCACCCGACGCACTAGTCGCCCCACACCACTCGATCTCTCGGGGGACCTACGTTTCGCGCGGCTGCGAGAGACTTGTGTGGCCACGCTCCACTCCTTGAGGCCCCCGAACCCCTCGTCTCAGACGAGGCCGCGGCGGGCGAGGCTCACCCAGCGGTCGCCGCCGACGACCAGGTGGTCGAGGACGTCGAGCCCGACGACCTCCCCGGCCCGGACGATGCGGCCCGTCACGGCCTCGTCGTCACGCGAGGGCTGGGGGTCCCCTGACGGGTGGTTGTGGCCGAGCACGATGGCCGCGGCGTTCGCGAGCAGCGCATCCCTCATGATCTCTCGCGGTCCCATGAAGGTGTGATCCACGCTGCCGATGCTCACGGTGGCGAGACTGAGCACGCGGTGCTTCGTGTCGAGGAGCAACGCGACACACCGCTCGCGGTCGCGGGCGGTCAGCTCCGGCACGAGGAGGTCCGCCGCCGACTCGGGCGAGGTGATCTGAGGGCGCTCGCCGATGTCGGTGGGCACGAAGCTCTGGCGTGTCTCGGCGGCGCAGCGCGGGCAGCCGACGTCGGCGAGAGCCCGGTCGCCGGGGTGCCGGCTACGTGGTCCGCGGGGCGGACGACGACCATCGGTCGGTCCGTTCCTCCAGCGCTCTCCATCCCCCATGCCGGCGACCATCCCCGATCGGGCGGTGGCGCACAACCGCCGCGACGCCCGAACCTGTGGACAGGTCGGGCCCGTCAGAAGTCCTTCGCAGGTACGCAGGGACGACCGGGTCCGGCCTGGCCGGGAGGTCAGAAGCGGCCGGGGAAGAAGCGGGCGAGCTCGCGCTTCGCGCTCTCCGTGGAGTCGGAGCCGTGGACGATGTTCTGGCCGATCTCGGTCGCGTAGTCGCCGCGGATGGAGCCCGGCGCGGCAGCGAGCGGGTCCGTCGCACCCATGATCTGGCGCATCCCGGCGATCGCCGCCTCGCCCTCGACGCACATCGCGACGATCGGGCCGGAGGTGATGAACTCGACGAGTTCGGCGAAGAAGGGCCGGTCCACGTGCTCGCCGTAGTGCTCCTCGGCGAGGACGCGCTCCAGCTCACGCAACTCGAGGGCGCGGATGCCGTAGCCCTTCTTCTCGATCCGGGCGATCACCTCGCCGATGAGCCCGCGCTCGACCCCGTCGGGCTTCACGAGGATCAGGGTCTGTTCCACCGCCATGGGCCTGGGCCTTCCGCTCGCTCGGGTGGTCCAGCGCGTCGCGCCGGTTGTCCGGCGCAGTGTGGCGGAGACCCCCCTCCGCACGCGAACCGGGCTCCCGACCGTTCGCGTCGGGCGTCAGCGTGGTCGGCCCGGCGGTTCAGCGG
>JBOHEE010000420.1:0-5915 GCA_050700895.1 Nitriliruptorales bacterium
GTCCTCGGGAGCCGTCGCGCAGGCGGAAGCGACGAGGAGCAGTGCGACCAGCACGATCCGCAGCGGCACCGACACGACATCCCCCGGTGGGTGGTCCTTAGGAGGCTGGTGTCCACCTTTGGCGCACGTCTGGCCGGTCCAGATCGCCCCTGGCGGCGTTGCGGACTCGCTTGCGCAGCGCGGCGACGCGGCGCTCGCCGCGCCCTGCCAGATGACGATCTGTCCTCGCCCGGCCGCACACCACGGCGAGCACCACCCTCCTCGACGGACGAAGGGTACGGGCACTGCCTACAGTGAGACGAGGACGGACCAGCGGAGGTATCGGCGTGGTCACAACAGAGGAGGGGCGGAACCGGGTCGTCATCCGTGGGGTGGCGCCCGAGATCGACGGGGGCGACCACCCGGCGAAGCGGGCCATCGGCGAAGAGGTCGTCGTCGAGGCGAGCGTGTTCACCGACGGGCACGAGCGGATCTCGGCGGACCTGCTGTGGCGGCGGGCGGGCGAGGACCGCTGGCACGAGGTCGAGATGACCCCGCTCGGCAGCGACCGCTGGCGCGCGGCCTTCACGGTCGACGAGCTCGCCCGGTACGAGTACACGGTCACCGGCTGGGTCGACCGCTTCAAGTCCTGGCAGCGCGACCTCGAGAAGCGGGTCGCCGCCGACCAGGACGTCGAGGTCGACCTCCTCATCGGCGCCGACCTCGTCGAGGAGGCCGCCGAGGCCGCCAGCGGGCCCGACGGGGAGCGCCTCGCGGTGTACGCGAAGACGATCCGCGGCGACGCCCCGGTGGCCGAGCGGGCGCACGTCGCCCTCACCGCCGACCTCGCGATCCTCATGCGCCGGTGGGGGCCGCACCGGTTCGCGACGCGCTACCGCAACGAGCTCGGCGTCGACGTCGACCCGCCCTATGCCCGCTTCAGCTCCTGGTACGAGCTCTTCCCGCGGTCGGCGTCCCCCGAACCCGGCCGGCACGGGACCTTCCGCGACGTCGAGGAGCGGATGCTCCCGTACGTGAAGGCGCTCGGCTTCGACGTCCTCTACCTCCCGCCGATCCACCCGATCGGCGAGACCGCGCGGAAAGGGCGCGACAACTGCCCGGTGGCCGAGGCCGACGACGTCGGCAGCCCGTGGGCGATCGGCAGCAAGAAAGGCGGGCACAAGTCGGTCCATCCCGACCTCGGCACCGTCGAGGACTTCGGGCGGCTCGTCCGCGTCGCCCGCGACCAGTTCGACATCGAGGTCGCGCTCGACATCGCCTTCCAGTGCTCGCCCGACCACCCCTACGTGAAAGAGCACCCGGAGTGGTTCCGCCACCGGCCCGACGGGACGATCCAGTACGCGGAGAACCCGCCGAAGAAGTACCAGGACATCTACCCCTTCGACTTCGAGACCGAGGACTGGAAGGCCCTCTGGGAGGAGCTCGCGTCGGTCGTCCTCCACTGGGTCGACCGTGGCGTGCGGATCTTCCGCGTCGACAACCCACACACGAAGCCGTTCCCGTTCTGGAAGTGGCTGATCGGCGAGGTCCGCGACGCCCACCCGGGCGTGATCTTCCTCGCCGAGGCCTTCACCCGGCCCGAGGTGATGGCGCAGCTCGCGAAGCTCGGCTTCAACCAGTCCTACACCTACTTCGCCTGGCGGAACGACGCGTGGGGCCTGCGCGAGCACTTCGTCGAGCTCACCCAGACCGACCAGGTCGAGTACTTCCGCCCGAACGCCTGGCCGAACACCCCCGACATCCTCACCGAGCACCTCCAGGACGGCGGCCGAGCGGCGTTCGTCCAGCGCCTCGTGCTCGCCGCGACGCTCGCGTCGAACTACGGCATCTACGGGCCGGCGTTCGAGCTCCAGCTCCACGAGAGGGCGCGGACCGGCTCCGAGGAGTACAGAGGCTCGGAGAAGTACGAGGTGCGCGACTGGGACCTCGAGGCGCCACACTCGCTGCGCGACCTCGTCGCGCGGATCAACCGGCTCCGACGCGAGCACCCCGCCCTCCACCAGGACCGGACGCTGCACTTCCACGACGTCGACAATCCGAACCTGCTCGTGTACTCGAAGGCGACGCAAGACCGACGCGACGTCGTCCTCTGCATCGTGAACACCGATCCGCAGCGGACGCAGTCGGGCTGGGTCCACCTCGACCTCCATGACCTCGGGCTGGAGGAGGGTCAGCAGTTCCAGGTCCTCGACCTCGTGACGGGGGCGAGGTACCGCTGGGAGGGCTCGGCCAACTACGTGGAGCTGAACCCGCACGTCGTCCCGGGCCACGTGTTCGAGGTCCACAACCAGGTGCGCACCGAGCAGGATCACGCGACCTTCCGCTGATCACCGGAGAGCCATGCCCGTCGACCACGCCTTCGAGGACGACCCGCTCTGGTACCGGGACGCGGTCGTCTACGAGCTGCACGTCCGCGCCTTCCAGGACAGCGACGGCGACGGGATCGGCGACCTCCCGGGCCTGACCGAGCGTCTCGACCACCTCGCCGACCTCGGGGTCACGGCGCTGTGGCTCCTGCCGTTCTACCCGTCGCCGCTTCGGGACGACGGCTACGACATCGGCGACTACACCGGGATCCACCCCGACTACGGCAACGTGCGCCAGTTCCGCCGCTTCCTGAAGGCGGCGCACGAGCGGGGCCTCAAGGTCATCACCGAGCTCGTCATCAACCACACCTCCGACGAGCACCCCTGGTTCAAGCGGGCCGTCAAGGCGCCGCCGGGATCCAGCCACCGCGACTTCTACGTGTGGAGCGAGACGCCGGAGCGGTGGCAGGAGGCGCGGATCATCTTCACCGACACCGAGCACTCGAACTGGGCCTGGCACCCGCAGGCCGACGCGTACTACTGGCACCGCTTCTTCAGCCACCAGCCGGACCTGAACTACGACAACCCTGACGTCATGGCCGCGGTGAAGAAGGTCCTCGACTTCTGGATGGGCATGGGCGTCGACGGGATGCGGCTCGACGCGATCCCCTACCTCGTCGAGCGGGACGGCACGAACTGCGAGAACCTGCCCGAGACCCACGCGGTCCTGAAGGAGCTCCGGCGCCACCTCGACGACAACCACCCGAACCGGATGTTCCTCGCCGAGGCGAACCAGTGGCCCGAGGACGCCGCCGCCTACTTCGGCGACGGCGACGAGTGCCACATGAACTTCCACTTCCCGCTCATGCCGCGCCTCTTCATGGCGGTGCGGATGGAGGACCGCTTCCCGATCATCGACATCCTCCAGCAGACCCCCGACATCCCGAAGAACAGCCAGTGGGCGGTGTTCCTCCGCAACCACGACGAGCTCACGCTCGAGATGGTGACCGACGAGGAACGCGACTACATGTACCGCGCCTACGCGCACGAGCACCGGATGCGCGTGAACCTCGGCATCCGCCGCCGCCTCGCCCCACTCCTCCTCAACAACCGCCGTCTCGTGGAGCTCCTCAACGGGCTGCTCTTCTCCATGCCGGGGACCCCGGTCCTCTACTACGGCGACGAGATCGGGATGGGCGACAACATCTACCTCGGCGACCGCAACGGGGTGCGTACCCCGATGCAGTGGTCCTCGGACCGCAACGCCGGCTTCTCGCGCGCGAACCCCCAGCGGCTCTACCTGCCGGTGATCATCGACCCCGAGTACCACTACGAGACCGTCAACGTCGAGGCGCAGCAGAACAACCCGTCGTCGCTGCTCTGGTGGATGAAGCGGCTCATCGCCCTCCGCCGACGTCACCGGGTCTTCGGCCGAGGGTCGATCGAGTTCCTCCATCCCGAGAACGCGAAGGTGCTCGCGTTCGTGCGCGAGTGGGAGGACGAGCGCGTGCTCGTCGTCGCGAACCTCTCGCGTTTCGCGCAGGCCGTGGAGCTCGACCTGTCCGACTACAAGGGCATGATCCCGGTGGAGATGTTCGGCCGGACGCCCTTCCCGGCCATCGGCGACCTGCCCTACTTCCTGACGCTCGGCCCGCACGCCTTCTACTGGTTCGCCGTCGACCGCGTCCGTGAAGAGATCGCCCTCGGCTACCGCGGGCAGGCCGAGGAGGCCATGGCGGCGCCCCTCCCCGGCGAGCTGGACGTCCCGACCCTGCGCATCGAGGGCCGTTGGCAGAGCCTCCTGAGCGGCCGCTCGACGCGGGTGCTCGAGCAGGCCCTGCCGGAGATCCTGCAGAGCCGCCGCTGGTTCGGCGGCAAGGCGCGGACCGTGCGGCGCGTCACTCTCGACGAGTCGATCCAGGTGGCGACGGCGGGCACGCCGTGCGTCATCGCGGTCGTCCACGTCGACTACACCGAGGGGGAGAGCGAGACGTACGCGCTCCCGCTCGCGTTCGCCCCGACCCCACACGACGAGACCGTGGTGAGCGACATCCCGGCCGCTGTCCTCGCCCGTGTGGCCAGCAAGGGCCGCGGCGACGACGGCGTGCTCTTCGACGCGATGTGGAACCGCGACTTCGCGGGCGCCCTGCTCGATCTGGTGGCACGTCGGCGCCGCGTTCCGGCGCCGACCGGCGAGCTGCGCGCGCAGCCGTCACGCCGCTTCCGCGAGCTCCGGGGACCCGATCCGCTCGAGGCCCACATCCTGCGCGCAGAGCAGTCGAACACGTCGGTCGTGTACGACAGCCAGCTCATCATGAAGCTCTTCCGGCGCGTCGAGCCGGGCGAGAACCCCGACCTCGAGATCAGTCGCTTCCTCACGGACGCCGGCTTCGAGCACACCCCGCCGCTCGCCGGCCGGATCGAGCTCGTGCGCGACCACGGCGAACCGCTCACGCTCGCGGTGCTGCAGGGCTACGTCCCGAACGAGGGCGACGCGTGGAGCTTCACGCTCGACGACCTCGGTCGCTACTACGAGATCGCCCAGTCGCGCATCCACGACGGCGAGGATGAGCGCCCGCCGCTGCCGCGCCGGACCCCGCTCGAGCTCGCCGCAGACCCCACCCCCGACGAGGTCCAGAACCGCATCGGCCCCTACATGCAGTCGGCCGAGCTGCTCGGGCGCCGCACCGCCGAGATGCACCTGGCGCTCGCATCGAGCGAGGACCCCGCGTTCGCGCCCGAGCCCTTCACGACCCTCTACCAGCGCTCCCTCTACCAGTCGAAGCGGACCGCCACGCGCAAGACCTTCCAGCTCCTGTCGCGCCAGGCGCGGACGCTCGAGCCGCCGCTCCGCGAGGAGGTCGAGACGCTCGTCACGCGCGAAGCGGAGATCCTCCAGCGGTACCGCGCGCTCACCCAGACGAGCGTGGGAGGCAGGCGTACCCGGACCCACGGCGACTACCACCTGGGGCAGGTCCTCCACACCGGTCGTGACTTCGTGATCATCGACTTCGAGGGCGAGCCGGCACGGTCGCTGGGGGAGCGGCGGCTGAAGCGCTCCCCGCTCCGCGACGTCGCCGGCATGCTCCGGTCGTTCCACTACGCCGCCTGCGCCGGCCTCTTCGAGCACGTCGAGCGCGGCGTCGCCGGGCCCGAGGACGCCGGCCTGCTCGAGGTGTGGACGCGCTACTGGTACGCCTGGGTGAGCGCCGCCTACCTCCGCGGCTACCTCGCCGTCGCGCGTGGGAGCGACGTCCTCCCCACCGACGACGAGGAGCTCGCCACCCTCCTCGACGCCTACCTGCTCGAGAAGGCGGTCTACGAGCTCGCCTACGAGGCGAACAACCGCCCGAGCTGGCTGCGGATCCCGCTTCAGGGCATCGCGAGCCTCCTCGACCCGGAGCGCTGAGATGGTCGCCGGGGCACTCGCCCGCCTCGCGGAGCTCCACGGCGTCCAGACGTCGTACCGCGACGTCCGCGACCGGCTCGTCGAGGCCACCCCCGAGGCGCTCGTGGCCACCCTGCGTGCGCTCGGCGCCCCGATCGACGACCCCGCGCAGGCGGACGACGCCGTCCGCGCCCGGGTCCGTGCCCGATGGGGGCGTGCGC
>JBOHEE010000421.1:0-2019 GCA_050700895.1 Nitriliruptorales bacterium
TCATCGGTTCCCGGCGCTGCTTCACCAAGCCTGACGACCCACCGGGAGAACCACATGGAAGAGTTCCTGCGCGGCCTGCCGAAGGCGGAGCTGCACCTCCACATCGAGGGCACGCTCGAGCCCGAGCTCGCGTTCGCGCTCGCCCGCCGGAACGGGGTGGCGCTGCCGTTCGCCTCCGTCGAGGAGCTCCGCGCGGCGTACGACTTCGACGACCTCCAGTCCTTCCTCGACCTGTACCACGGGTGCGCGGAGGTCCTCTTGACCGAGCAGGACTTCCACGACCTGACCGCCGCGTACCTGGAGCGGGCGGCCGCCGACGGCGTCCGCCGCGCGGAGATCTTCTTCGACCCGCAGGTGCACACCGACCGGGGGGTGTCGTTCCAGGTCGTGCTCGACGGGATCACGAGCGCGCTCGAGGAGGGCGAGGAGCGGTTCGGGGTGTCGTGCGGGCTCATCCTCTGCTTCCTGCGCCACCTGCCGGCCGACGCCGCGATGGCCACGCTCGAGGAGGCGCTCCCCCACGCCGACCGGCTTCTCGGGGTCGGGCTCGACTCCGGCGAGGTCGGCAACCCGCCGGAGCGGTTCACGGAGGTCTTCGACCGCGCCCGGGACGCGGGACTGCGCGTCGTCGCCCACGCCGGGGAGGAGGGGCCGCCCGACTACGTGTGGCAGGCCCTCGACCTGCTCGGGGCGGAGCGCATCGACCACGGCGTGCGGGCGGTCGAGGACGCCGCTCTCGTCGACCGGCTCGTCGGCGACGAGATCCCGCTCACCGTGTGTCCCCTGTCGAACGTGCGGCTGCGGGTGTTCGACCGTCTCGAGGACCACGCGCTCGGCCGCCTCCTCGCCGCCGGCGCGAAGGTGACGATCAACTCCGACGACCCGGCCTACTTCGGCGGCTACGTCGGCGACAACTACGTCGAGACCCGGCGAGCCCTCGGCCTCGACCGCGACGACCTCGTCCAGATCGCCCGGAACTCGCTCGAGGCCACCTTCCTCCCCGAACCCGATCGCCGGCGCCTGGTGGACGAGCTCGACCGCCACGTCGCGGAGCACGAGCACCCCGCCCGCTGACACTGCTCTAGCCTCCGGGCATGGACATCGTGCTGATACCCGGTCTCTGGCTCGACGGCTCGGCGTGGGACGAGGTCGTTCCCGCCCTTGAGCAGACGCGTCACCGGACACACGCGCTCACGCTGCCCGGCATGGAGTCGAGGGACGCCGACCGCTCCGGGGTCACCCTGCGCGACCACGTCGACGCGGTCGTCGCCGTGATCGACTCCCTCGACCCCGACGGCGAGATCGTGATCGTGGGGCACTCCGCCGGCGGCACGATCGCCCATGCCGCGGTCGACGCCCGGCCCGGCCGTGTCGCCCGCGTCGTCTACGTCGACTGCGTCCCGGGAGGCGAGGGAGGGGTCGTCAACGACGAGCTCCCGGTCGAGAACGGCGAGGTCCCGTTCCCGGACTGGTCGCTCCTCGAGGAGGAGGACCTCATCGACCTCGACGACGAGCTCCGCGCGGCGCTCCGCGACCGCGCGATCCCGTCGCCTGCACGCGTCGCGAGTGACCCGCAAGTGCTATCCGACGAGCGTCGCTACGACGTGCCGGTCACCATCATCGCGTGCGAGTTCACGAGCGCGCAGCTCCGGCGGTGGATCGAGCAGGGCTACGCGCAGGAGCTCGCGAAGATCCGCGACGTCGACTACGTCGACCTCCCCACGGGCCACTGGCCGATGTTCACCCGCCCCGAGGACCTCGGTCAGGCCATCCTCGCGAGCCTCACCCCCGCCTGAAAAGCCTCACCCCCGCCTGAAACCGGGGCCGGCTGGTGCTGCTCTCCTCACGCATGCGGAACCAGAGGAGAATCAGCCGCCGTTCCGGGCGTCGCGGCGCTGCTCGACGAGGGCGACGAAGAGCTCGTGCAGGCGGCCGTCGCCGGTCAGCTCGGGGTGGAAGGCGGCCGCGAGGAGGTCTCCCTGGGCGACGACGACAGGGTGGCCGTCGACCTCTGCGAGC
>JBOHEE010000422.1:0-1806 GCA_050700895.1 Nitriliruptorales bacterium
CGTCGGCGCCTTCGAAGATCGACAGCACGCGCGCGTCGACGAAGTAGCGCGACACGTCGAACTCCTCCGCGTAGCCCATGCCGCCGTGGAGCTGCTGCGCCTCGCGGGTGACCCATTCGGCCGCCCGGCAGGCGAGCTGCTTCACCATCGACGCCTCCATCTGGCCCTCTCCCCCGGCGAGGAGGCGCGCGGAGGCCAGCGTCAGCTCCCGGCAGCCGGCCAGCAGGAACGCCATCCGGGCGATCTTCGTCCGCGTCAGCTCGTAGTCCGCGAGGGGCTTGCCGAACACGTTGCGCTGCGTCGTGTAGGCGATCGCGTCCTCGAGCGCGGCCTGCATCAGCCCGTTCGCGCGGGCCGCGGTCTGAAGCCGCCCCGACGCGAACGCCTTCATCTGGAGGTAGAAGCCCTGCCCGACCCCGTCGTCGCCGCCGATCAGGTTCTCGTGCGGGACCCGCCAGCCGTCGAACGACACCTCGAAGGAGTGCATCCCCCGGTAGCCGAGGGTGGAGATCGCGCGGGCGTCCATCACGCCGCCGCCGTCCTGCTCGACGCGGAACTCGTGGCCCTCGTGGCGGGGCTTCTCGACGACGAACAGTGACAGGCCGCGGTGTCCCTGCGAGCGGTCGGGGTCCGTCCGCGCGAGGAGGAGCAGGAGCTCCGCCTTGCCCGCGAACGTGCACCAGGTCTTCACGCCGTTCACGACCCACTCGGCGCCGTCGCGCGTCGCGGTCGTCTTCAGCATCGCGACGTCGGAGCCGAAGTCGGGCTCGGTGACGGCGACCGCACACATCTGCTCCCCGGACGCGATCGCCGGGAGCCAGCGTTGCTTCTGCTCGTCGGTGCCGCCCTCCGCGATCGCGGTCGAGATGATCTCGGGGCGGGTGATGAGCGACCCGGCGACCCCGAGGGAGCCGCGTGAGAGCTCGTCGGTGACGAGGACCATGTTCACGAGGTCCTCCTGGCTGCCTTCGGCCATGCCCCCGTGGTCGGCGGGGATCGACAGGCCGAAGGTGCCGAGCTCGGCGAGCCCGGAGATGAGGTCGTCGGGGATGTCGAGGTCGTTGCGGTGCACCTCCTCCGCGACCGGTCTCACCCGCTCGTCTGCGAACCGGCGGAAGGTGTCGCGGATCATCTCCCGCTCCTCGGAGAGATGCCGCGGAACCGGGTCGCCCCGACCGAGGATGTCCCCGGCGAGCATCGCGAGGAAGGTCGGGTCGCGGCCGGCGGCCGTCGCCTCCCAAGCGGCCTCGCTCGGTTCGGGCACCTCGCCGAGGAACTCCTCCCAGCGCCCCGCCGCCCGCCCGGCGAGGTCGGCCGAGACGTCGGCGGCGAGCGCGTGGGCGAGTCGCGCCTCGAGATCGCCCCCCTCCCCGTAGGCGAGCAGGGCGTCAGCCGCCGCCACCGCCGACGCGAGCGCAGCGAGGTCGTAGAGGACCGTCTGGTGCTCGTCCATGCGCTCGACCGACACGCGCCCGTCCACGGCGCAGCGCTCCGCGAGGTGCTGGGCCGCCGGCTCCACGAAGTCGGTCCGGAGCCGCTCGACGATCAGACGTGCCTGCTCGAGGTGATCCACACGAGGTCTCCCGGACGCGAGGAACTCGGCCGGCGAGCCTAGGGCCCGCCGGCGGGGCCACGGGCGACATGCGGAACAGCAGGCCGTGGCCGCCGCACCTAGCTAGCGCTAGCCGCGTTTTCCGCACTGTTTGGGGTCAAGGTCTTGGCGTTCGGGCCATGGGAGTGGGATGTCGAGGAGGCCGAGGATGGTGCGTTGGGTGGGGGTGAGCCGGTCGAGGACGATCCCGGTGG
>JBOHEE010000423.1:0-3128 GCA_050700895.1 Nitriliruptorales bacterium
GGTCCACACCGTCCACCGCATGCGACAGGTCCACGGTGCCGAGGTCGGGATCGTGGACGCGACGACGCCGGTGGGCGCGGAGGTGCGCGACGTCGACGCGCTCGTCACCGGTGAGACGGGGCGCGCCCTGGCGGTCCAGGTCGCCGACTGCGTCCCTGCGCTCATCGCCGCACCCGGGCATGCGGTCGCCGCGGTCCACGCCGGTCGCGAGGGGATCGGCGCCGGCGTCGTCGGCAGCGCGCTCGACGTGCTCGCGCGGCTGGCGGGGACGACCGACCTCGTCGCCGCGATCGGGCCGGCGATCGGGCCGTGCTGCTACGAGGTTCCCCGGGAGCTCCGCGACCGGGTCGCCGAGACCCGGCCGGACGCCGCCGCGACGACGACATGGGGGACGCCGTCCCTCGACCTGCCGGGAAGCGTGAGGCGGGAGCTCGATGCCGCCGGCGTCGAGGTGCGCGGTGACTGGCCCGGCTGCACCCGATGCGACGCGGGCGGTCGGTGGTTCAGCCACCGTGCGGACCCGGAGGCGGGCCGGCAGATCGGGATGATCGTCCGCCTCGGCCCCGAGGAGGCCGAGGCACCGTGACGACGACGGGGGACATCGTGGGCGACATCGCCGCCCGCCTGGAGGAAGTCCAGGAACGCATCGACGCCGCGTGCGAACGGGCGGGGCGCGCGCCGTCCTCCGTGACGCTCGTCGCGGTCACGAAGACGCACCCGGCGGAGGTGGTCCGCACCCTGCTCGACCTCGGCATCTACGACATCGGGGAGAACCGCGTCGACGAGATGGTCGCGAAGATGGCGGACGTCACCGGGGCGCGCTGGCACTTCGTCGGGCGTCTCCAGAGCAACAAGGCGCGCGACGTGGTCGGCCGGGCCGTCGTGGTCCACTCGGTCGACCGGGCTTCGCTCGCCCGGGCCCTGTCGCGGCGGGCCGAGGGAGAGGGCGTGCCCCAGCGCGTCCTGCTGCAGGTCAACGTCGGCGACGATCCCGGGAAGGGTGGCTGCCGGCCGGAGGACGCCCTCGACCTCCTCGAGGGGATCCGCGAACTTCCGCACCTCGCGGTCGAGGGCCTCATGACGATCCCGCCGCTGCCGTCGGCACGCGAGGACCCCGCGGAGGCCGCCCGCCCGCACTTCGCGACGCTGCGGGAGCTGCGCGACGCCGCCCGTGAGCGCTGGCCGGAGGTCGTCCACCTGTCCATGGGCATGAGCGCGGACTTCGAGGCGGCGGTCGGGGAGGGGGCGACGATCGTCCGCGTCGGCACGGCGCTCCTCGGGCCACGCCCGACCGGGCCGGGTTGAGCCCTTCTCCACGTGACGACCGGTAGCGTGCGGCCGACCACAGATCCCCGACAGACGTTCCTCGAGCAAGGGCGACACCCATGAGCGGCATGTGGCACAAGACGCTGGTCTATCTCGGGCTCGTCGAGGAACCGGACGAGCACGACGCGCTCGAGACGGTGGTCCCCCGCGGTCAGCGGACGGCGGGGCACGCCGAGGGGCGTCGGGGCAGCGATGCAGGGGCTGGTCGCGCCGAGGTCCGGGCGCTCCACCTGCAGGAGGACCGTTCGGCGCACGTCCGCGCGGTCGAGGGGTCGGGGGCCCGTGTCGCGATCGTCCGTGCGCGCACGTTCGAGGATGCCGAGGAGGTCGGCGAGCGCTTCCGCAGCCACCAGCCGGTGCTCGTCGACCTGGCGGAGGTGGACCGCGAGGCGGGTCAGCGACTCCTCGACTTCGTCAGCGGGATCGCCTTCGCCCTCCGCGGACGACTCGCGACCGCCGGCGGGCGCGCGTACCTGCTCGTGCCGACGGGCACCGAGCTCGCCTTCGAGGAGCGCCAGCGCCTCGCGGACCTCGGCTACCGGGTCGAGGGGCCCGTCGCCTCCGAGGCCGAGTCGTAGGCGATGCTCGAGATCATCTGCTTCCTCCTCTTCGCGCTCCTCATCCTCCTGCTCGTCTACGTCGTCTTCTCGTGGATCCCACGGCCGCCGGAGCCGCTCCTGCCCTTCGTCCGCGGCTTGAACCGCGTCATGACCCCCATCCTGGAGCCGATCCGGCGGCTGCTCCCCCCGGTGCGGTTCGGCGGCGTCGGGCTCGACCTCTCGGTCCTCGTCCTCTTCTTCCTCCTCGCGATCGTCCGAGGCCTGCTCGGCTGCCGATAGGCCCAGGGAGGCGTCCCCATGCCGCTCACGCCCGAAGACATCGTCAACTACGAGCTGAAGCAGGCTCTGCGCGGGTACTCCGCGAAGCAGGTCGACGCCCTCCTCGACGAGATCGCCGACGAGATGGAGCGGCTCAACCGAGAACTCGAGAGCGCCCGCGCCCAGGTCACCGACGCGGAACGGCGGGCAGGTGCCGCGGCCGCGGCCGAGGCGGAGCTGAAGCGCGCGCTCGTCACCGCCCAGCGCGCCGCGGAGCAGACCATCGAGGAGGCGGAGGGGCGTGCGCGGGACATCGTCGCCGAGGCCGAGCGTGAGGCGGAGGAGATGCGCGTCGGCTTCCGCGAGGAGTCGGAGCGGGTTGAGGCGGAGCTGCGGCGCCGGCAGGAAGAGGTGGAGGAGCGCCTCGACCGCCTGCGCGACTTCGAGAGCGAGTACCGGGCGAACCTGCGGCGGCTCGTCGAACGCCATCTCCGTGATCTCGACGAGCTCGACCGGACCGAGGCCGTCCCCGAGCGGCCCCCACCCGCCAGCGACGAGCCCGCTCAGACCGAGCAGGAGGCCGGCGAGCCAGCGTCGTGACCGTGCGCCGGGACGCGACGGGACCTTGCCCGCGGCCACACGCCCGTCGGTAGAGTGCCCAGAGGGCGGACGGACGGTCCGTCCGGAGCCGATCCGGTCCGCGAGGGTGGTAGGTCTGTGGTCGTCCTGAGTTTCCTGCTCGTCATCGTCGCAGCGGTCACGCTCCTCATCGGGCTGTTCCAGGACACGCTGGCGTGGATCTGGACGTCGATCGCCTCCTGCGTCGTGGCGATGATCTTCCTCGGCATCGGCGTCCTCCAGCGGCGCGGTCGCCAGCCGGAGGCGCTCGGCGAGGCGACCTACGGTCCCGGCGCGGCAGCGGTGCCGACCGCCACGACCGGCGGCGGACGGACCGGACCCGCCGACGTCAGCGTGGTGCCGAAG
>JBOHEE010000424.1:0-3424 GCA_050700895.1 Nitriliruptorales bacterium
GCGCTCGGCATCCCGGCGCTCCGCAAGGACTTCGTCGTCGACCCCTACCAGGTGTGGGAGGCCCGGGCTGCCGGCGCCGCAGCCGTCCTCCTCATCGTCTCGGCCCCGGGTCCGCACGACCTTCAGCGGCTGCTCCAGTCGACGCGCGAGGCGGGGTTGGACGCCTTGGTCGAGGTCCATTCGGCCGAGGAGGCGGCGCTCGCGGTCGAGACGGGGGCGACGATCGTCGGCGTGAACGCGCGCGACCTGCGAACCTTCGAGGTGGACCGGTCGGCGTTCGCGTCCGTCCGGTCGGCATTGCCGGGCGGGATCCTCACGATCGCCGAGTCGGGCATCGGCGGCCCAGAGGACGTCCGCTACGCCGCGCTCGAGGGCGCCGACGCGGTGCTCGTCGGGGAGGCGCTCGTGCTCGCGCCCGACCCGCGGAACGCGGTCGCTCTCCTCGTCTCCGCGGGCGCCGCGCCGATGACCGCGACGGAGCACCGGTGAGCGAGGCGCCGGAGACCTCACCCCGGGCCGGCTACTTCGGCCGGTTCGGCGGCCAGTTCGTCCCCGAGGCCCTGTCGTCCGCGGTCGCCGAGCTCGCCGACGCGTGGGAGGCGGCGAAGGCCGACCCGGACTACGGCCGCGAGCTCGACCGCCTCCGCCGCGAGTACGGCGGCCGGCCGACCCCCCTCTACCACGCGGCTCGCCTGTCGGAGGAGGTCGGCGTCGGCATCTGGCTGAAGCGCGAGGACCTCGCCCACACCGGCAGCCACAAGCTCAACAACGTCCTCGGCCAGGCGCTCCTCACCGCGCGCATGGGCAAGGAGCGGGTCATCGCCGAGACCGGCGCGGGCCAGCACGGCGTCGCGACCGCGACCGCGGCGGCGCTCCTCGGCCTCGAGTGCGTGGTCTACATGGGCGAGGAGGACTGCCGCCGGCAGCGCCTGAACGTCGTCCGCATGGAGCTGCTCGGCGCCGAGGTCGTCCCGGTGACCGCCGGCACCCGCACCCTCAAGGACGCGATCAACGAAGCGATGCGCGACTGGGTCACGAACGTCGAGTCAACCCACTACCTCATCGGCTCGGTCGTCGGGCCGCACCCGTTCCCGGTGATGGTCCGCGACCTCCAGAGCATCATCGGCGAGGAGGCCCTCGGTCAGTTCGGCGAGCAGCACGGCGGGCTCCCGGATGGCGTCGTCGCCTGCGTCGGCGGCGGCTCGAACGCCCTCGGCACGTTCCACGCCTTCGTCCCACACGAGGAGGTCCGCCTCCTGGGTGTCGAGGCGGCGGGGGAGGGGATCGGCACGGGACGGTCCGCTGCGACCCTGAACGAGGGCCGCGAGGCCGTCCTGCATGGCGCACGGTCGTGGGCGCTCGTCGACGAGGACGGCCAGATCCTGCCCGCGCACAGCGTCTCGGCAGGCCTCGACTATCCCGGCGTCGGCCCGGAGCACGCCCAGCTCAAGGAGACCGGCCGCGCCGGCTACGTCGCCGCGTCCGACGAGCAGGCGCTGCGCGGGTTCCTCCGCGTCTCCCGGCTCGAGGGGATCCTGCCCGCGCTCGAGCCGTCGCACGCGATCGGCTGGCTCCTGGACCACGGCCGCGACACATTCGGGAGAGACGCCGATCTGATCGTGACGTTGTCCGGGCGCGGTGACAAGGACGTCGACGAGGTCGCGCGGCTGCTGGACGAGGCGGGCGGCTGATGGGGCGCATCCGGGAGGCGATCGGCGCCGCCAACAGCGAGGGTCGTGCCGCCCTCCTGATCTACCTGCCCGTCGGCTACCCGGACCTCGCAACCTCCGAGGAGTGCCTCGTCGCCGCGGCCGAGGCCGGTGCGGACGTGCTCGAGGTCGGGTTCCCGTTCAGCGACCCGATCATGGACGGACCGACGATCCAGGCGGCGACCCAGGCGGCCCTCGACCAGGGGGTGCGCGTCGCCGACGACCTCGCCCTCTCCGAACGGGTGACGAAGCGCGTCGACGTGCCCGCGCTCGTCATGACCTACTACACGATCCCCGACGTCCGCGGCATCACGACGTTCGCCGCCGAGGCGGTCGGGGCCGGCCTGTCGGGCGCGATCCTCCCCGACCTCCCCGCCGACGAGGCCGACCCGTGGCTCGGGGCGGCCGCAGAGGCCGGACTCGAGACCGTCTTCCTCGCGGCGGCCACGAGCGACGACGCCCGCCTCGACGCCATCGCCAGGGCCTCCACCGGCTTCGTCTACGCGACCGGCCTCCTCGGCGTCACCGGCGTGAAGGACGTCGACGCCGGAACGGCCGCGCTCGTCGAGCGGATCCGGCGGCACACCGACGGCCCGGTCTGCGTCGGCGTCGGGGTGAAGACCCCGGACCACGCCCGCGACGTCGCCGCCTACGCGGACGGCGTGATCGTCGGCTCCGCGGTCGTGAAGGTGGTGGGAGAGGGGGACGCGGCGGGCGCTCCGGAGCGGGTCGCCGAGCTCGTCAGCAGCCTCCGCAGGGGAGTCGAACGCACCCGCGTCTGACGCTGGTCGCTCCCCGGCAGCGCTCACCTCGGAGGCTGGTCGCTCCCCGGCAGCGCTCACCTCGGAGGCTGGTGGCGGCCGACGTTGTCAACGGTTCGGCAAGGGGTGTCGCGATTCGAGCTTGGTCGGTCTCGTCACGCATGTGTTGCGACGCCGACAACACTCGGCGGCGCGGGCGTCAGTCGCCGTCGGGCCGGTCAGCCGATGCCGAAGTCCTCGATGATTCGGGCGATCGTGGGCCGGGCCGCCCGGTAGGCACCCGCCGTGGTGAAGTGGATGCCATCGTTCAGGCGCATGTCGACCACGTCGCCGTTTTGGTTTTGGAGGTACTCGGCGTACACCCCGTTCGCGTCGGCGAAGACGTCCCACATCGGCACGAAGGTGATGGCGTCGCGGGTGGCGGCCTCCTCCTCGTAGATCGCGTTCAGGATTCCGAAGCGGGTCACCATCTTCTCGGAGCGGGGGATCGGCAACCCCATCCAGTAGGCGTGATGGCCGGCGTCGGAGAGCTGGTCCATCAGTGCCGCGACCCGGCCGCGGTACTCGGCCTGCCACTCGGGCGCCTCGGGCTCGTGCACGGTCCCGTCGATCTTCAGCGGCTGGGCGTCGTTCCCGCCGAAGTACACGACCATCGCGTCGGGGGCCAGGTCGGCGGACACCTGCGCCAGTCGCGCCGGCCAGTCGACGAAGTCGGGACGCGACAGGCCGCTGCCGCGGTCGTAGTCGATGGCGAGCACTTCGATCATCCCCGTGTCGTCGGCGAGATCCTCGAGGGCGGGACCGAACTGGATCTCGACCATCGAGTCGCCGCCGATGTAGAGGCGCAGCGGCCGTTCCGCCGAGATGACCAGGTCGGTTGGCGAGGGCGTCGGGGTCGGCGTCGGCTCCGGAGCTGCGGTCGGTGTCGCCGTCGGCAGTGGGCCGGCGGCGTCG
>JBOHEE010000425.1:0-1746 GCA_050700895.1 Nitriliruptorales bacterium
GTGTCCCCGCGAGCCCGCCGCCGCAGCGGCGGGCGCCGACGGTGACGACGCCCGCGAGCGCCGCGGCCTCGAGGTAGTCGGAGGCGGCGTGGATGCCCGAGCGGGAGAGCGCGAGCAGGTCCTCGACGGTCGGCGAGACCTCCATGACGACGGGCTCGGGCGGGCCGCCGCGACCCATGGCGACGACGACGACCTTCCGGGACCGCGCCAGGAGCCGCGCGACGTGCCCGGACACGGCGGTCTTCCCGACGCGCTTGCCGGTCCCGATCACCGCGAGCGCGGAATGCGAGAACGGGGCAAAGGCCACGGGGTCGAGCCGGAAGTCGGCCCCGACGTACGGGAGGCCGGCCGCGAGGGCGCGCGAGGCCAGCCGGAAACGGCGGCGCGGGCCCACGACCGGCTCGTCGGAGAGGTCGACGACGAGCTCGACGTCCACCTCGGCGAGAGCGTCCTTCAGCTTGTCCCAGAGCGGCACGCCGTAGTCCGGCACGCCGTCGCGGAGCTTCTCCCGGCCGCCGAGCATGACGACGCCGACGACGTCGTAGCGCAGCTCGGCGAGGGCGGCGACGACGACGTCGGGGTAGTGCTCCCCGTCCACGAGGGCGAGCGCTCTCATTGCCGGCCGGTCAGCTCGCCTTCGATCCGGGCCGTGTACTTCTCGAACTCGAGCGTGTCGACGGAGAACTGGATGATCCGCTCCTGGCCGTGGAAGGGGTACTTGCGCCACACGTCCACGTGCCGGTTCTCGATCTCGATCAGGTTGTAGCAGGGCCGGGTCCGGCCCCTGAGCCTGAGCGACGAGACCGTGCCGGCGTTCACGATGAAGAGGTTCTCGAGGCGCCACGCATAGGGCACGTGCTTGTGCCCGGAGAGGACGAGGTTCACGCCCGAGTGCTGCAGCACCTCGAGCACGTCGCCGGCGTCGTAGACGACGTTCCGCTCGCGGCCGGTGCCCGGCACGGGCAGGAGATGGTGGTGGAGGACGAAGATGCGGAAGTCGGCCGGAGCCGCGAAGCTCTCCTCGATCCAGGGATAGTTGCCCCGCCCGATCACGCCGTGGTCGAGGTCGGGCTCCGAGGAGTCGACGTAGACCACGGTGACCCCGTTCACCTGGACGACCCCCTTGCGCTCGCCGAAGAGCTCCTCGAAGTGGATGTGACCGACGTTCCGGGAGTCGTGGTTCCCCGGGATCACGACGAAGTGCTCGCACGCGAGCCGGTCGAGGTAGCTCTTCGCCTCCGCGTACTCCTGCTGGAACCCGAACGTCGTCAGGTCGCCCGAGCACACGACGAGGTCGGGCTCGAGCTCGTTGATCTCCATGATCGCGCGGTCGGCCAGGTTCGGCACGAAGTACGGCGAGCCGCAGTGGAGGTCAGAGAAGTGTGCGATGCGGAACAGCTAGGCCTCCCCCCGATCGATCACTACGCGAAGTGTAGGTGAGCGTCATCCGGGACGACTGCTACGTTTTGCGTGGGATGCGCCTAGAAAGCGGCGATTTCCAGGCAGATTCCGGGACGATGTTCGCCAACGAGGCAGAGGCCGAGTGCGCACGTCTCCTGGACTACCACGGCATCCGCTGGGAGTACGAGCCGCACTCGTTCCCGCTCGAGGAGGACGAGGAGGGACGCGTCGTCGAGGCGTTCACGCCCGACTTCTACCTGCCCGAGCAGGAGCTCTACCTCGAGGTGACGGTGATGAAGCAGTCGCTCGTAACCCGCAAGAACCGCAAGATCCGCAAGTTCAGGG
>JBOHEE010000426.1:0-3197 GCA_050700895.1 Nitriliruptorales bacterium
GTCGGGGGCTACGTTCCGCGCAGCCACGAGAGACTTGTCCGGCTGCGCTCCACTTCTTGAGCCCCCAGAACCCTCTCCGCCCTGTCACACCCCCGCGGCAGGATGACCCCGCAGCAGCGTTTACGAACACGTGTTCGCTGACGGACCCGCGAGATCCCTGCCACCAGCTACGTGGCGTCGCTGGTGTTCACCAAGCTCGTCGCGCTGCGCCGCATCGGCCACGTCGACGACATCGCCGCCGAAGCCGGCACGGGGCCGTTCGCCGGGCTGTCGACGATCCCCAGACCACCGCCGGGGATGCAGCGCGATGCGGCACGACGCTTGGGTCAGCGGCTCCAGCAACCTCCCTCCACGGAGCGCGAAGATGCTGAGGGGCAGCGGCCGTCGTAGCCGAACGACCTTCGAGCGGGCGTACGGTAGGACGCTGAATGTCTACGGCGAGGGCGAAGTGGCTCCTCTTTCTGACGGTAGTCGGTGCAGCGTGACAACGAGTGGCGCCGCCAGCGGCAGCAGCAGCGTCATCTGGCTTGGGATCAACGGGAAGATGACCATCGACACCCAACCGATCAGCCGGAGCCAGAAGGCGGCGCCTCCCCGCCACCTGATGACCCCTGCGGCGAACACCAAGAAGCCGACGATGGTGAGCAACAGCAGTGCAAGCAGAGGAGGTCCCGCATCACGAGCAGCGATCCATAGCACGAACGCGAGGACCGAGCCACCGGCCAGCAGTGCGCTGACGCGCACGACGTTCTGCCGGTTCTGTGGTTGCTTCCTGATCCAGGGCCTGTAGACGCCCTCTGCTCGGTGCCTCCTGAGGGTCGTCCAAGCGATGTAAGCGACAAGGCCGGGATAGGCCAAGTACACCAGATAGGCAAGGATCGTGAAGACGGCCCTAATCTGATCGGACTCCTAAACCTAAACTAGCAGCCGCTCGAGTGCTGGACCGCTGCGATCGACGCCTGCCCACCTTCCCCTTGTGGCGCTCGCGCCTCGGAGGTTTCGGTGCTCGTGGCGGCACCGTCCTCGGCACCGGCGCGTGATTCCAGTCGTGTGGGTGTTCCGACGACGAACTCCGACGTGCAATTCTCGCGGTCAGTGGAGATCTCGTAGCGAGCAATTGCCGTTTCGTCGGGTCCTAGCTCCAAGGGAGGCAGCCCACGAAAGACACAGTCCCCGTTTGGGCGAGCGCTCTCCCTCGATGGTCACGAACTCTGCGTTGAGCAGCGTTCCGTGATGGTCGGTCTCAGGCTCAGATTGGGCGATCGCGCCGCTTGTCTGGCTCTGAGCTGCGGCGGCGCCTGTCAGCCCGAACGCAAGCAGCCCCATCAGGGCGAAAATCAAGAGAGGATGTGGCCGAATGCGCCGCATCCGCGGCCCGCTCCTCGTATTCAGCCTCCGAAGCGTAACTCCCAGCCTGCCCTTACCGCAAGCACTAGTCAGACGAGGTGACCTCGGTAGCCCGACCGAGCTCGAGGCCGCGGTCCGCGAGGTCCGCGCGATCCACCGCCACCGCCCGCGCTGCAACCGCCGCTCGCGCCATCCCGAGCGCGCCGTCCACGTGAAGCTCACGCGGGAGCGCTACCCGCGCCTGTCGATCGTCACCGCCGTGCGCGACCCACAGGCCGTCCACGTGGGCCCCCTGAGCTGACGGCGAGCCGCGGAGGCGTTCACGGCGGCCATCGCCGAGGTCGTCCCGCTGCGACAGTGCTCGGACCGCCTGACGGCCACCCGCGGACGGGCGGCGTGCGTCCTCAAGGATCTCGGTCGCTGTGGGGCGCCCTGCGACGCCAGCCAGGACGAGGCCGGGTACGCGGCGGTCGTCGACCGCTACCGCGCCGCCGTCGGCGACGATCCGACCGCGCTGGTCGCCGGCCTGCGGTGGCGGATGGACCGCGCCGGGGCCGAAGGACGCTTCGAGCAGCCGGGCCGGCTGCGGGACCGCCTCCACCACCTCGCCGGGGTCCTCGCCCGGTCCCGCGACCTCGCCGCTCTGGTCGCCGTCGACGAGATCGTGGCGGCGAGACGTGACGAGCGCGACCGGGAGGTCGTGGTGGTCCGACGCGGACGCCTCGCCGCGACGGCGCGGATCGGTCCCGACCAGGACCTCAGCGAGACGGTCGAGCGCCTCCTCGGGGTCGCCGAGCCCGCACCGCCCGCCGGTCCCCCGCCCGCGGAGCACGTCGAGGAGATCCGGCTCGTGCTGGCATGGCTCGGCCGGCGGGGCGTGCGCTCACTGCGGGTGTCGGGGACCTACGCCTACCCGGTCGCCGGCGGAGCCGCCCTCGCCTCCGCCGTCGCGGAGGCACGCAGGGTCGCTCGCGCGCTCCGGCGCGATCGCGACGAGACTCTCGGGCACGAAGGTGCTGCGCCGGGCGTCGGCCTGACTCGTCGGTCGGGGGACTACGTCTCGCGTCGCTCCGAGAGACTCGGATGGCGTCGCTCGACTTCTTGAGTCCCCCGAACCCCCTCAGCGTCAGGCGACGGGCGCCCCGACCGGCGCGGCGGCGTCGACCTCGAGCAGCCGGACCGTGCCGTCCGGGTCGAGGCTGCCCAGCACGAGGAACTGGCTCTCGAAGCCCGCGATCCGCTTCGCGCCCAGGTTGAGGACGCCCACGACCTTGCGGCCCACGAGCTCCGAGCGCTCGTAGTTCGTGATCTGGGCGCTGGTGCGGAGCTCACCCACGACCGGCCCGAAGTCCACCGTGAGCTTCCACGCCGGCTTCCGGGCCTCGGGGAAGTCCTCGACATCGACCACGCGCCCGACGCGGAGGTCGACCGCGAAGAAGCCCTCGGCGCCGATCTCGGGCTTGCGCGCCAGCTTCTCGGGCACGTAGGGCAGCCCCTCCGGATCGATCAGGTGCGCCACGTCGGTGCTCCCTCACCCGATGACGGTCACGTTCGCGAGACTCACCCGATCCCGCCAGCCGCGGCGAGCTCGCCCGTTCGCGCCGCCCAGCGGTCACGGAGCCGTCTCGCCGCACCGGACCGCAGGGCCTCCCGAGCGTGGTCGACGCCGGCGGCGATGGTCGGAACGGCTTCGGCGACGTAGAGCGCCGCCCCGGCGTTCAGCGCGACGACGTCAGCCGTCGGACCTTCCTCGCCGTCGAGGACGGCGTCGGCGATTCGGCGGTTGTCGTCGACCTCGCCGCCTTGCAGGTCCTCGAGCCGCGCACGAGGGAGCCCGAGCGAGGCGGGAT
>JBOHEE010000427.1:0-1528 GCA_050700895.1 Nitriliruptorales bacterium
GATCAAAACCGGTGCCTACGTCGCCGGTAAAGACTTCACATTGGCCGACATCCTCATCGGCCTGTCGGTGCACCGCTGGTGGATGACGCCCATGGAGCATCCGTCCTACCCGGCGGTCAGCGCTTACTACGAAACCCTCAGCCAACGCCCCGGCTTCAAAACCTTCGCCCTCAACGGCCACAACTAAAAACAAGGACTACCCAATGAACGGACTCAACGTACTACTCACCGGCGCCTGCGGCCGCATCGGCAAGACGTTTTTCCAAGCGTCGAAAGACCGCTACCGCTTCACCCTCACCGACCGCATCGAGCCGGATTTCGCCCTCGGCGAGCACCGTTTCATCCCCGCCGACCTGAGCGACAAAACCGCCCTCGCCGCCCTGCTCGACGGGATTGACGTGATCGTGCACCTGTCGGGCATCCCCCACGCCAGCGCGACCTTCGACGAGTTGTTGCCCAACAATATCCTGGCCACCACCTACCTGTTCGAAGCTGCCGTGGCCGCAGGTGTGAAGCGCCTGGTGTTCGCCAGCAGTGCCCAGACCATCGAAGGCTACCCGGTAGACCGGCAGATCACGCCGGGCATGCCGGTACTGCCCGCCAACCTGTACGGCGTGAGCAAATGCTACGGCGAAGCCCTGTGCGGTTTTTACGCGGCCAAAACCCCGCTCTCCACCATCGCCCTGCGCATCGGTGCGTTTGAATTCCCCGAAACCCACGACCTGAACAACGCCCGCGACCTCAGCGCCTGGCTCAGCCCCCGCGACGCCGTGCAACTGCTACAACGCTCGGTGGAAACCATCGGGGTGAAACACCTGATCGCCCATGGCATTTCCAATAACCGTTTCAAACGCCTGGACCTCAGCGAAACAACCCGTGTGCTGGGTTACCAACCGGTGGATGATGCGTTCCAGGAATTCGAGATCCCGATCACTTACTGAGTCTTCTGCCCATGTCTTCACCCTCTCTTGCAGACGGTATCGACCCGATCCGCGCCGCGCACATCAGCGCGCGCATTGATCGGTTGCCCGCCGTCGCCACTGTCTGGCGCCTGGTGGCGCTGCTGTCGATTGGCGGCTTTTTCGAGCTGTATGACTTGTTCCAGACTGCCTATATCAGCCCCGGCCTGATCAGTGACGGAATTTTCCACACCGGCAGCCAGGGCGTATTCGGCTTCTCCGACCAGGCGGCCTTTGCCTCGGCGACCTTTCTCGGCCTGTTCCTCGGCGCGAGCCTGCTCAGCCCGATTGCCGACCGCTACGGGCGCCGGGCGATCTTCACCTTTGCGTTGATCTGGTACACCGTCGCCACGGTGTTGATGGGTATCCAGACCTCCGCCCTGGGCATCATCTGCATGCGCTTCCTGGTGGGCATTGGTTTGGGCATCGAGCTGGTGACCATCGACGCCTACCTCTCGGAACTGGTGCCCAAGCGCATGCGCAGCTCGGCGTTTGCCTTTGCGTTTTTCATCCAGTTCCTGTCGGTGCCGGCGGTGGCGTTGATGTCGTGGTGGCTGGTACCCCAGGCA
>JBOHEE010000428.1:0-3067 GCA_050700895.1 Nitriliruptorales bacterium
CGTCTTGCCAGTCGACGATCTGTCCTCGCCCAGCCGCACACCACGTCGGACACCACCCTCCTCGCCCTAGCCGAAGCGGCCGGTGATGTAGGCCTCGGTCCGCGGGTCCGCCGCTTGGGTGAAGATCCGCTCCGTGGTGGCGTACTCGACGAGCACGCCGGCCCGGTCGCCGGTCGCGTCGTCCGCCTCCAGGTTCAGGAACGCGGTGCGGTCCGACACCCGCGCGGCCTGCTGCATGTTGTGGGTCACGATGACGATCGTGTACTCCTCGCGGAGGTCGCGCATGAGATCCTCGATCTTCAGCGTGGCGATGGGATCGAGCGCCGAGCACGGCTCGTCCATGAGGATCACGTCCGGCTCGACCGCGATCGCCCGCGCGATGCAGAGTCTCTGCTGCTGGCCGCCCGAGAGCGAGTAGGCGTTGCTGTTCAGCTTGCCCTTGACGTCGTCCCACAGGGCGGCGGCGCGCAGGGCGCGCTCCACGAGGTCGTCCATGTCGCCCTTGAAGCCGTTGATCCTCGGGCCGAAGGCGATGTTGTCGTAGATCGACTTGGGGAACGGGTTCGGCTTCTGGAACACCATGCCGATGCGTCGCCGGACCTCGACCGGGTCGACGGCGGTGCCGTAGATGTCCTCGCCGTGGTAGAGGACCTGGCCCTCCACCCGCGCGTCGGGCACGAGGTCGTTCATGCGGTTGAGGCAGCGCAGGAGGGTCGACTTCCCGCAGCCGCTGGGACCGATGATCGCGGTGATCTCCCTCCGCGGCACGTCGAGGGTTACGTCACGGACGGCGGTCGCCGCCGCGTAGCGGACGGTCACGCCGTCGAGCTCGAAGACGGCCTCGCGGATCTCGCTGGAGACGGTGCGGCTCCCGAGCGAGTCGCGCACGTCCGGGGCAGCGCGGGTCTCGTTCCGTGCGGCCAGCTCCTCGACGGTGACGTCGGTCGTGTCGGCATCCATGCGGGACCTCAGAAGCGGGTTCGGTAGCGGTTGCGGAGCAGTATCGCGAGGGTGTTCATGGCCAGCAGCGCCACGAGCAGCGCGATGATCGCGGCGGAGGCCGCGTCGATGCGGAAGCCCTCCTGGGGTCGCTTCACGAAGTCGAAGATCACGACCGGGAGCGCGACGAACGGCTCCAGGACGTTCCAGGGCTCGTTGGGCGCGCGGCGGCTGAACGCGGCACCGGCGACGATGACGGGCGCCGCCTCCCCGATCGCCCGCGACAGCGCGAGGATCGTCCCGGTGAGGATCCCGGGCATCGCGGCGGGCAGGACCTGCGAGCGCGTCACCTGCCACGGGGTCGCGCCGAGCGCGAGCCCGCCCTCGCGGATCGACCGCGGCACCGCACGGATCGCCTCCCTCCCCGCGACGATGATGACCGGGAGGCTGAGCAGGGTCAGCGCGAGCGCACCGGACATGAGGCTGCGGCCGAGCTCCAGCACGAACACGAAGAGGCTCGCCGCGAGCAGGCCGTACACGACGGACGGCACCCCGGCGAGGTTCGCGATGTTGACCTGCATGAGCCGGGTGAACCAGTTGTCGGGCGCGAACTCCTCGAGGTAGATCGCGGCGGCGACGCCGATCGGGAAGGAGAGGAGCGCGGTGAGCACCATCAGCGAGACCGTCCCGGTCAGGCCGGCGAGGATGCCGGTCTGCTCCGGGAAGCGACTCGAGTAGCTCGTCAGGAACTGCCAGTCGAGGCGCGGGGTGCCGTCCACCAGCACGTCGACGAGCAGGACGCCGAGGACGGCGATCCCGACGACGGTGAAGAGGACGAGCAGGAACTCGAAGGCCTTCTCGCGCAGGCTGCGCCGCCGCGGCCGCCACATCTCCGCGATGGTGCGCCGCACGGTCGTCTCCGGCCTGGTGAGCCCCATCAGTTCACGCCCACGATCGTTTCCCACCCGCCTCCGGCGCTGCGCGCCTCCGGTCTCCCACCCATCGTCGGGCCCCACCCGCCTCCGGCGCTGCGCGCCTCCGGTCTCCCACCCATCGTCGGGCCCCGCCCGCCTCCGGCGCTGCGCGCCTCCGGTCTCCCCCCCATCATCAGTACACCTCCCGGAAGCGTCGCACGACCCAGTTCGCGACGATGTTCAGCACGAAGGTCATCGCGAACAGCAGCAGGCCGACGGCGAAGATCGACTCGAAGGTGAGCGAGCCCCGGGCGGCCTCGCCACCGACCGCCTGGATGATGTAGGCGGTCATGGTCTGGATCTGGTCGAACGGGTTGAGCGTCAGGTTCGGCAGGTTGCCGGCGGCGATCGCCACGATCATCGTCTCGCCGATCGCGCGCCCCATCGCGAGGATGGTGGCCGCGACGATGCCGGAGATGGCGGCGGGGAAGACGATCCGGGTCGTCACGTGCCGTCTCGTCGCGCCGAGCCCGTACGCGCCCTCGCGCAGCACGTTCGGGACGGCGCTCATCGCGTCCTCCGAGAGCGAGGCGACCGTCGGGATGATCATGATCCCGACGACGAGACCGGCGCTGAGCGCGTTGAAGACCCCGACCCGGGTCGGCCCGAAGAGGCTCTGGAGGAGCGGGGTGACGAACGTGAGGGCGAAGAACCCGAGCACGACGGTCGGGATCCCGGCGAGCAGCTCGAGCGTCGGCTTCAGGACGCGCCGGACGCGGTCATGCGCGTACTCGCTGAGGTAGGCCGCCGCCCCGAGGCCGAGCGGGACCGCGACGATCATCGCGATCCCGGTGACGAGGAGGGTCCCGCTCACGAGTTCGAGCACCCCGAACTGGCCGGTCTCTACCCCCCCGAAGGGCTGCCACTCGCGGTCGGTGAAGAAGCGCACGAAGGAGACGTCGCGGAAGAACGTGCTGCCCTCGTAGAGCAGGGTGGCGACCATCGCGATGGTGGTGACGACGGAGAGGGATCCGGCGACCCAGAGCAGGCCGAGGATCACCTTCTCCCCGCGGCGGGGACGGCCACGCAGCGGCCCGCGGGGGGGACCCGGCCGGGCGACGGCGACGCCGGCCGCCGCCTGGGGCTGTGTCGGGGGTGCGCTCCCCGGCTCCTGACCGGGGTCGTTCACGTCCGGTCCTGCCACGGATCTACCC
>JBOHEE010000429.1:0-17638 GCA_050700895.1 Nitriliruptorales bacterium
TCACCGAGATGCCGCCGTGACCTCCGGCCTCGCCGCGACCGCGACCAGCGGGAGCGGCGGCCGGGCGGGGACGAGCCGGTCGAAGACCCCCTCCGCGACGTCGCGGGGCGCGAGGCCCGCAGCAGCGAGCTCCCGCGGGAGCTCGACCTCGGGAATGCCCTCCAGGGCGACGCCTCGGTGACCTCTGCCCCGAACCGCAGCCCGTGCTTCACGGCGTGGAAGCCCTCCAGCACGACCCGGGACCGGTCACGCCGCGCCGACACGAACCGCTGGACGAGATCGTTGATGTGCGACGTACGGTCTTCGGTGGCCACCTGACGCACCTCCCGACGGTGGACCCGCCCCGACGCTACTGCCCCGTCCGTACCATGACCTCGTGCCCCTCTTCCCACTCCTGCTTCTCGCCTTCATGCTGGTTCCGATCGCCGAGATCGCGGTCATCGTGCGTGTCGGCGAGGCGCTCGGGTCGATCCAGACGATCGCGCTGCTCGTCGCGGACAGCGTGCTCGGCGCGATCCTCGTGCGCCGAGAGGGCAGGCTCGCGTGGGAGAAGTTCCGCCAGGCACTCGCGGCGCACCGCTTCCCGGGCGACGAGGTGACCCAGGGGGCGCTCATCCTCGTGGGCGGCGCGCTGCTCCTGACACCGGGCTTCCTGACCGACGTCGCCGGGCTCGTCGTCGTCCTGCCACCGACGCGGGCGCTCATCTCCATCCTCGTGCGCCGCCGCTTCCTGCCGCGCTCGGTCCGCCAGAGCCGCGGCATCTTCACCCGCTGGCAGCAGGAGCGTCCCGGCGGCCCCGGCCAGGCCGGTCGGCAGGTCCTCGATGTCGAGGTCGTCTCGGTCGAGCGGGAGGAGCCGCCCGCCCCGGACGAGCGCGACGAGCGCTCCGAGCCCGACGAGCCCGACGACTGCGACTTCGAGCTCCCCGAGCGGTAGCGCCCGTCCTGGTCCCCCGACGGACGGCCTTCCCCAGGTTCCGGGACGGTCCCTCCGCGCTGCTAGCTTCGGCGAGCAGCGCCAGGAGAGGGAGACCGTGTCGATCGACGCCATCCGCGAGGCCGTCCTCGCCGACGCCTCGAACGAGGAGATCGCCGGGATCGAGCTGCCCGAGACGATGCGCGCCGCCGTCGTCCGCAAGGACGAGGAGGACATGTTCGAGGGGCTCGACCACGACGAGAAGGATCCGCGGAAGAGCCTCCACGTCGACGAGGTCCCGATCCCGCCGCTCGGGCCGAACGAGGTCCTCATCGCCCCGATGGCCTCGGCCCTCAACTACAACACGGTATGGACGTCGATCTTCGAGCCGCTGCCGACCTTCCGCTTCCTCGAGCGCTTCGGCAAGGAGAGCGACCTCGGCGCCCGACACGACCTCGACTACCACATCGTCGGCTCCGACGCGGCCGGCGTCGTCCTGCGGACCGGGCCCGGCGTCTATGACTGGAAGCCGGGCGATCGCGTCGTCGTCCACTGCAACTACGTCGACCTTCAGTCCCCGCAGGGCCACGAGGACTCGATGCTCGACCCGAGCCAGCGCATCTGGGCCTTCGAGACCAACTTCGGCGGCATGGCCGAGATCGCGATGGTGAAGGCGAACCAGCTCATCCCGATGCCGACCCACCTCACGTGGGAGGAGGCCGGCTCGCTCGGCCTGACGATCGCCACCGCGTACCGCATGCTCGTCGGCGAGAACGAGGCGCGCGTGAAGCAGGGCGACGTCGTGCTCGTGTGGGGCGCGACCGGCGGCCTGGGTGGGTTCGCGACCCAGTTCGTCATGAACGGGGGCGGAATCCCGGTCGGGGTGGTCTCGAGCGAGGAGAAGGCGCAGCTCCTCCGCGACATCGGCTGCGAGGCGGTCATCGACCGCAAGGCCGAGGGCTATGAGTTCTGGACCGAGGACGGCGAGCAGGACTACGGCGAGTTGCGCCGCTTCGGCAAGAAGATCCGCGAGCTCGTCGCCGCCGACCCCGACATCGTCTTCGAGCACGTCGGCAAGGCGACGTTCGCGGCGTCGGTCTTCGTCGCGAAGCGGGGCGGGGTGGTCGTCACCTGCGCTTCCACGACCGGCTACGAGCACGTCTACGACAACCGCTACCTCTGGATGAACCTCAAGCGGATCCTCGGCAGCCACTTCGCCAACTACAACGAGGCCTGGCAGGCGATCCGCCTCGTCGACCTCGGCATGGTCCACCCGATCCTGACGAAGACCTTCCCGCTCGAAGAGGCGGCCGAGGGGGTCCACGAGATGCACCAGAACCTGCACGCCGGCAAGATCGGCATCCTCGTCAACGCCCCCGAGGAGGGTCTCGGCGTCCGCGACGAGGAGAAGCGCGCGAAGCACCAGGACATGATCGACCTCTACAGGCGCCTCTCCTAGCTAGGAGGCTGGTGCCCAAGGAGCCTCGGTCGTCCGGAGGCGGCTCGCTCGCTCTCTCCGGCGCCTCCGGCTCGGCGCCTCCGCAGGGTCGCCGGATCGGGACCGACTCGCTCAGCACAGCGGCGCGACACTCAGAGGGGCGTGAGGGCCGTCCGGTAGATGGTGAGGGCGGCGAACAACGGCACGATCGCCCAGGCGTAGCTGCGTCCATCCACGAGCACCGTCACGACGATCACCGCCCCCGCCGCCAGGAGCCCGTGGCGGAGCGTGGCGAGGAACTGGCCGCCGAAGAGGTCCCAGGCGAGGAGCAGGGCGACGATCGCGGGGGCGGCGACGGCCAGCCGCGTCGTCTGGCTCTCCATGTCCGTGAAGCGGTCTGCGACGAGGATCACCGCGACGAGCGCGGCCGCGTCGAGCAGCGCCCGGTTCACGGTCACGTCCGCGCCGATGGCGGCCAGCAGACCGATCAGCAGCGCCCCGCCCGCCGCCGCGAGCCCGTAGGTGCGCAGCACCTCGAGGTGGCCGATCTCGGTGCGGCCGAAGCCCTCCCGCGCCTTCACGGCGAGGAACGAGTAGAGGAGGACCATCCCGGCGAACTGCACGGAGATCGCGAGCACCGCGAGGACGACGTCGATCCCGCCGAAGGGACCCGACAGGAACGCGGGCACGATCCCGGCGAGCGCACGGAGCGGGGAGAAGCCGGCGGTCCAGCCGACGACGATCCCGAGCAGGACCACGGGAAGGGCGATGAGGACGCCCGGGCCGATCCCCTCCCGCCCGCCCTGGAGGCCGAAGGCCGCGATCCCGTTGCCGCGATAGCGGGCGAGGAGGACGGGGACGAGCCCGGTGATGACGAAGAGCAGCGCGATGCTGAGCAGCGTCCCGAAGAGGCCGAACGGGCCGAGCGGCGTGTAGCGGTAGACCAGCTGGATGACGAGGGGTCCGAAGAGCGCCGTCGCGGCTGCGAGGACGAAGTCGCTGCGCGCTTCGTCGGGGTCCGTCCACATGGCGGCGCAGACTAGTGGCGCCCTCCAAGGCCTCCACGCACCACGACGCCCGCCAGGCTACCTATCCTCGTGCCATGCGCCTCGAGCAGCGACAGCGATAGTCGCCGACCCCATGTCCGCTGACAGGACCCTGCGCGCGTCGATCCTCGTGATCGGCGACGAGATCCTCGGCGGCTACGTCCGCGACACGAACTCCGGCTGGCTTGCGCGCCGGCTCGACCGCCAGGGGGTCGAAGTCGACCGCATCGTGACCGTGCCGGACACCTACGACGCCATCGACGAGGCGCTCCGGGCCGAACTCGCTCGCCCCCGCCCACGGCTCGTGCTGACGACCGGGGGCATCGGCTCGACGCCGGACGACCTGACCTACGAGGCGATCGCCGCGAGCCTCGACCGGGAGTTGAAGGTCGCCGACGCCGTCGCCGAGCGGATCGAGGGCGCGGTTGCCTGGACGCGCTCCCACGGCCTCGACGTCGACGACGAGTTCGTCGCGCACATGATGCGGATGGCGCGGATTCCCGAGGGGGCGGAGGTGCTGCGCCGCGCGAGCAGCTTCGCGCCAGGGATCCGCGTCGACGTCGGCGGGGGCATCGACCAGAGGGGCGGCGCGACGATCGTCATCCTGCCCGGGGTCCCGTCGCAGCTGCGGGCGATCGTCACGGAGGTCGTGGAGCCGGACCTCGTCGCGGGTCGCGGTCGCTCGCGCGCGGTTGCCGAGGTGACCCACTCCTTCCCGGAGTCGACGTTGAACCGGCTCTTCGCCCGGCTCGGCAGGACGTACCCCGACCTCCGCGTCGGCTCCTACCCGGGCGCCCCGATGCTGGTGCGCCTGCGCGGCCACCCGGAGGACGTCAGCGCGGCCGAGGCGGAGGTCCACGAGGAGCTCGAGGCGCTCCTGGCGACGCCGGCGGGCCGGCGGCTGGCCGCGGCATGGGCGGAGCGCTTCGCCGCCGCGGAGGAGGAAGAGACCGGCGGGGCGAGCCGGTGAGCGGACGCCGTCTGCTGTTCGTCCACGCGCATCCCGACGACGAGTCGTCCAAGGGCGCGGCGACCGCGGCCCGCTACGTCGACGCGGGGGCTCGGGTGACGCTCGTCACGTGTACCGGCGGGGAGGAGGGCGAGGTGCTGAACCCGTCGTGCGAGGCGATCCCGCCCGAGGAGCTCCCCGAACGCCGCCGCAAGGAGCTCGCGGCCGCCTGTGCGGTGATCGGCTTCGCCGCCCGCTACGACCTCGGCCACCGCGACTCCGGCTACCACGAGGATCCGAGCGGCGTGCCCGAGGGGACCTTCGCGCGCCTGCCGGTGGACGAGCCGTCCCGGCGGCTCGCGGCGGTCCTCCGCGTCGAGCGGCCCCAGGTCGTCGTCACCTACCCCCAGGACGGCGGCTACCCGCATCCCGACCACATCATGACCTACGAGGTGACGATGCGGGCGCTCGAGCTCGCCCAGGACGGGGCGACCGACCTTGCCGGCGTCGACCTCGAGGTCGCCCACGGGGCGGCGGGAGCACCCGGACAGCCGTGGCGCGTGCCGAAGGTGTACGCCTGCCACGCGTTCCCGCCCCGGCGGGTCCTCGCCCTCCACGGGGCGCTGCTCGAGCGCGGGGTCGACAGCCCGTTCGAGGGCTGGATGGAGCGGCGAGCCGAACGCCGCTACCGGGACTGGCCCTGCGACGCCCTGCTGGACGTCGGCGACTGGTTCGAGAGGCGCGACGAGGCGCTGCGCCTCCACGAGACCCAGGTCGACCCCGACGGGATGTGGTTCGCGTGGCCGCGGGTCGTCGAGCGCGAGGTCTACCCCTGGGAGTGCTTCACGCGGCTGCGGTCCGACGTGGCGACGCCGGAGCCCGAGGAGGACCTCTTCGCCGGGCTGGAGGAGGAGCCGTGACCGGCACGGGAGGCGGCAGCCGTCGGGGCGATCCGTACGAGCGGATCGTCGCCGCCGACGGGCGGCCGGGGATCTACGAGTCCAACTACCTCAAGGGCAACGCTCGGGACGGCTGCGGTGCCTTCTGGGTCAAGCACAACGTGCTCGTCCCCGCCGACGGCAGCGCGCTCCCCGCCGTGGCCGAGTTCTGGTGCGTGCTGTGGCTCGCCGCCGACGGCTGGCGCCCGCGGGTGTGGAAGCGGGTCGCGCCGCTCGGGTCGGTCCGCCTCGCCGGCGACCGGGTCGAGATCGAGGCGGAGTCGGTCCATCTGCGTCCCGGGCGGGCGAGCGGCGAGCTCCCGGGGCCACCGGCCGTCTCGTGGGAGCTCGCGATCGAGGACGAGCTCCCGCCGCTGCGCCACTTCGGCGCCGACTGGATGTACGAGAAGGGCTTCCCGCGCAAGAAGCTCGTGACCGGCTCGCCACGGGCAATCTTCACCGGACGTTTCACGATCGGCGACCGCAGCGTCGCGGTCGACCGTTGGGTCGGCCACCGCAACCACAACTGGGGGACCGAGCACGCGGAGCGCTACGCCTACGGATCCTGCTCGCTGTGGGAGGACGGGGCCGACCTCACCGTGGAGGGCTTCACGGTGCAGGTGCGCCTGGTCGGGCCCCTCCGTTCGCCGTGGAGCACGCTCGTGCGCGGCATGGACGGCGCCGTCCCCTACGGGGAGGGCTCGCTCCACGGGATGCTCCGCCACGCCGGCGACGTCGACTGGCCGGTGTGGACCGCCTGGACGGGCGGGCGGCGCGGACGCGTCCGGCTCGAGATGGCGCTCGACCCCGCCCACGCCGCCGGGCTGCGTTACCTCCACCCCGACGGACGCCTGAGCTACTGCTACAACGCGAAGGACGCCACCGTCGACCTGCTGCTCGGCGGCGTCCGCCACCGATCACGCGGGGGCGAGCTCGAGTTCCTGTTCCCGGATCCGATCGACGGGATCGCCCTGCACGGCGAAGCCACGGTCGAGGAGCTCGCCGACGCGGCGGGATGAGACGGGAGGCGCGATGGACGACGCGGCACGTCGCGGGCTCGTCGCGGTGGGGCTCGTCGCGGCCGTCATCGCCCTCAGCTGGCTGATCGGTGGGGCGCTGCGCACGACGTCGGGACCCGCGGTGGTGTCGGAGCCGTTGCCGTCGGTCTCGCCGCTGCCGGAACCCGACGCCCCGGACGACTGCCCGCACCCGGCGCTCTGCGTCCGTTGGTCGACGATCTTCGGCGCGGGCTCACCGTCCGTGGTCCTCGTGGCTGACGGCCGCGTCTACGCGCGGATCGAGGCACGCACGGGCCAGGTCCGCGTGCTCGACCCGGAGACCGGGGACCGGCTCGGGGTCTTCGACCTCGTGGGGACGACGCCTGCCCCGGCGCCCGCCGTCGCGCTCCTTGCGACGCTGGCCCCGCCGCAGCTCCACGGGGTCGGGCCCGAGGGTGTGGCGTGGCGGATCGACGTGGCGGGAGTCGGGGCGACGCGGCTGACGGCCGATGGCGACGTCGCCTACGTCGCGACGAACGCCGGCGAGTTGTGGGCGGTCCGGATCGCGGACGGGGAGGTGCTCTGGACCCGGGATCCCGGCCACGGCGCCCTCGGGTTCCCCGCCGTGGCCGGGGAAGCGGTGGTCGTGGCGGGAGCGGACCGGACGGTCACCGGCGTCGACCCGGCGACGGGGGAGGAGCTCTGGACCACGCGGGTGTCCGGTCTGCGGTTTCTCGTCAGACCGGGTGCCGCGGACGAGGTCGCCGTCCTCGTCGACGGCAGTGGGATCACCGCCCTCGACGCCACCGCCGGCGAGGAGCGGTGGCGGGCGGAGCTCGAGTGGGGCCGGCTCTCGCCCTCCGTGAACGGTGGGCGGGCCCACGTGGTCGGCCGGAACGCCGGGCGTGTCTGGGCGCTCGACGTCGGGGACGGCAGCATCGTGTGGGAGACGGAGGACGTCGAGGGCGCGGCTTTCCCACCGGTCGTGGTCGGCGATGTCGTGTACGTGGCGGGTGCCGACCGCCGGGTCCACGCGCTCGACGCCGCGACCGGCGAGCTCCTCGGCAGCACTGCCATCGACGCCACCGTCAACGCGCAGCCGCTGCGTGCCGGGGACGTCCTGCTCGTCCCGACCGTGCGCGGCATCGTCGCCCTCGGTGGGTTCTAGCCGGGTCAGCCGGGGGGCTACGTCTCGCGCCGCGGCGAGAGGCTTGCCTGGCGTCGCTCGACTTGAGCCCCCCGAGCCCCCTCGGGCGTCCGGGGGGTCGCGAGGTAGAAGAGGCAGTCCTTGCGCGCGGCGTCCGCGGTGCGCGTCATCATGACCGGGGTCGTCGGCCGCGTCAGCACGACGGTGTCGCCCACCACCGCGACATGGTCGGCGGTGATGTCCTCGTGCGCCGGCCCCTCCACGAGAAGGGGCGTCGGCGTGCCCGGCGCGACCCGGCCGAGCACGTGCCCGGCGGGGACGGGACGGAAGTTGTGCGCGTCGGCGTCCTGGTCGACGACGAAGTCGACGCCGTCGCCCACCTCACCGCCGAAGGCGAACCGGACCCCGGGACGGACCATGACCTTGCGCATGTCGCCGTAGAGGTCGTAGTCGCGCTCGAGCGTGGTCTCGGACGACGGCGGGGCGCCGAGGAACCGGCGCAGTCCGTCGACCGCGAAGGCCAGCGAGTCGCGGCGACCCGGCAGGCCGCACTCGACCGCGATCGCCGGGCACAGATCGCCGAGTGCCTCCATCATGGTCCCGTTGCCGAGCTCCCAGTGGAGCAGCGTCGTCGTGAACAGCGTCGCGAGGTTGATGGGCTCCTCGCGGAGTTCCGTCACGATCGCGTAGTAGGGGTTCGTGCCGCTGTTGTTGTGGACGTCCACCAGCGCCCCGACCTTCGCCTCGCGGAGCTCGGCGAGCATCCCGTCGGCGGCGAGACGCTGGGGCGTGGTCGGCTCGCGGCCCCAGACGCGGTTGAAGTCCTCCTGGTCGTCGAGGAAGCGGTGGCGGAAGCCGCCGTCGGCGAGGGCGGCGCGGACGTTGCCGATGACCGCGAAGAGGTCGAAGGGGTAGGTGCGGCTTCGCCGCAGGACTTTCAGCACGGCCCGGTAGCCGGTGTCCTCGTCGCCGTGCAGCAGGCAGGCGATCGCGCGCGGCCGCTCATCCCCAGTCCCCGGTACGCGCACGAGCGTGGGGGCGGCGAGCTCCTCCAGCAGCGCGACGTCGTCGAGGTCCAGGAGACGATCGGGGAGCCCGTCGGCGAAGCGGTTGAAGGCCGTCATTCCGGCGGAGGGTATCGAGATCAGTCGCGGCTACGTCTTGCGCCGCCGCGGGAGACTTGCGTGGCGTCGCTCGACTGCCTGAGCCCCCGAACCCCAGCTCAGTGGAGCGGCCAGGTGTGGACCGGCTCGTTCGCGTGCATGTGCTCGACGTAGTGGCGGGTCATGTGGAGGAGGGCGTCCTTGCGCCCGAGCCCCTGGTCGGCGAGGCGACGCACCATCGCGACCTGCCAACTCGCCCCGGTCTGCCGCGCAGCGGCCCGCGCCTCGATGATCCCGAGGTAGCGGTCGCGGTCGGCGGCGTCGATGCCCCAGCTCTCGAGCCCTTCGTGGGCGAGCGGGAGGAGATGGCGGAGGATCAGCTCGGACGCGGGCACGAGGCCGATGCCCGGCCAGCAGAGCTCGGCGTCGACCCCCTCGCGGGCGGCGGCGAAGAAGCTCTCGGTGGCGGCGCCGAACTCGAGCACCCGCTCGATCGGCGGGTCGGCCCGTGACACCGAACGGAGGAGTCCGTTGAAGAACGCGGCGTTCGCGATCGCGTCGGCGACGGTCGGACCGGCCGGCAGGACGCGGTTCTCGACGCGGAGGTGGGGCCGGCCGTCGATCACGCCGTAGACCGGGCGGTTCCAGCGGTAGACCGTGCCGTTGAGCATCGCGAGCTCGCGGAGCAGCGGAGGCTCGCCCCGCTCGAGCTTCGCCATCGGGTCCTCGTCGGTGAGCTCGGGCAGCAGCGCGGTGAAGTAGCGCACGTTCTCGTCGAAGAGGTCGAGCACGCTGTCGATCCAGCGCTCGCCGAACCAAACGCGCGGGCGGACCCCCTGCGCGCGGAGCTCCTCGGGCCGGGTGTCGATTGACTGCTCGAAGAGCGCGATGCGGGTCTCGCGCCACAGCTCCTTGCCGAGGAAGAACGGCGAGTTGCACCCGATCGCGAGCTGCGGAGCCGCGATCGCCTGCGCCGCGTTCCATGTGCGGGCGAAGTCGTCGGGGTCGACTTGGGCGTGGAGCTGCATCGAGGTCGACGCCGCCTCCATCATGATCGAGTTCGCGATCAGGTCGAGCCGTTCGGCACCCTCGATCTCGATGCGCAGGTCCTCGCCGCGCATCGCGAGGATCTGCGCATTGAGCGCGTAGTAGCGCGGATTGTGGGACAGGTTCTCCTCGGTCACGTGGAGGTCCTCGAGCGTCGGCAGGATGCCGACGATGAGCATGCGGGCGTCGAGCTCCTCGGCTCGCTCGAGCGCGTTGTTGAGGCTCGCGCGCAGCTCGGTCTCGAGCCGGCGGAAGACGTCGCCGGTCACGTCGTGCGGGGCGAGGTTGAACTCGATGTTGAACTGGCCGAGCTCGGTCTGGAAGTCGGCGGAGGCGATCCGGTCGAGGACCTTCGCGTTCATCATGAGCGGGGTGCCCGAGCGGTCCACGAGGTGGAGCTCGAGCTCGAGGCCGACGCGGTCCCGCCCCGTCTCGAAGCGGTCCTGTTCGAGGAGTGCCCGCAGCGCCTCGAGGCAGCGCCTCACCTTCTCGCGGTAGCGCTGCCGGTCCTCACGCGAGTAGACCTTCGCGGAGACCTCTGCGCCCACCGGACCGGACCTTCCGTCCGGCCGATCCTAGGGCGGTTCGCCTGAGCGGTTCGCCTGCGGTTCGCCTGCTCGATCCGCCGCGGTTCCCGGCCATCCCAGGGTGCTCGTCCCCTGGATGTCCCCTGAGAAAGGCGGCGCAGCAAGCGTCCCGACGCAGTCCCGCTGCGTCACTCCTTCGTCCAACAGGGTACTCGCGGCACGCCTGCGGGGGGACCGCTCGCCGACATCGTCCACCGCGGCGACGAGCGGGCACTGGATCTGTATCTGCTGCTGGTGGCGACGGCAAGCGGGGGAGTCCATGACGTGACGCTCGCGTCGACGGTCTGGGCACGTGCGCTCGGGATCCACGGATCGTCGCGCACCAGCGCTGTCTCCAAGGCGTGGCGACGCCTCGAGGACGAGAACCTGATCGAGAAGGCACGCGTCGGCCGACTGGCAAGCGTGGCGCTGCTGTGCGAGGACGGTTCCGGGGGCCCCTATGTCCACCCGGGTGAAGCGGATCCGCCCGATCGCTACTTCAAGATCCCGTTCCCGTTCCGGACCGACCAAGACCGGTGGTATCCCACTCACGACTGCGCGAGCCATCTGCGAGCAGCTTGAGATCCCAAAGATCCGATGACCACTCCGTTTGGGTGGCCGGCACTCAATGTCGCTGATGTCTAGCGACGCCGGGGAATCGCGGCGAGCCGATCTCGAGAGCGAGAAGCGATGGTGCTCCACGGCCTGAGGCTGAGGTGGGAGGTCACGGCTTCCATGTGGTCGCCTCGACCCCTCGTCCTCGATGTTGTAGCCGTCGGGCACGCTCGCCGCCGGCTCGGAGGTGTCGTTGCCCAGAACCGCGGCGATCAGGTCGTTCAGGATCCCGCCGCGTACACAGCTTCGGTTCGCGGCGGCAGCGCGGGCGGTGTACCGATGAGGGTGAGAGAACGAGAGCCGCGGGTCACGCAACGTAGGAGGCTGGTGCCCGACTCTGGCGCGCGTCTGGGCGGTCCAGATCGCCCCTGGCTAGGTCTTCATCGGCATCTCCGGTGTACGGGCGGTCCATCGCCGCCGTCCAGCCGGTGAGGCGCCGCAGGATCAGGAGTGGTTCCGCACGGTGACGGGGACCCGCTGGACGCCGTTCACCGCGTAGCCGCCGAGGTTCCAGGCGCTCTCGAGCGGCTGGGTGTTGCCGGTCGCGTCCGTCGCCCGGCAGCAGAGCTCGTGCTCGCCGGGCGTCTCCGCGTCCCAGCGGAAGCTCCAGCCGGTCCAGGCGAAGGCGCCGTCGGGCGGCGTGATCGTCGCGTCGGCCCAGGTTCGCCCGCCGTCGGTGCTCACCTCGACCGCGGTGATCGCCCCGTGGCCCGACCAGGCTCGTCCGGTGATCTCTTGGGTGCCGCGCTCGACGAAACGGCGCCGGGTGAGGAAGTCGGGGACCCCGGGGGGCGCCATGAGCGACCGCACCGCGATCCGGTTCAACGGCTCGCCGCGCTCCTCGGAGTCCTGCCGCAGCCGGTAGGCGCGGGTCTGCTGGTAGCCCTCGAAGGGCTCGGCGACGGCGGTGATCGCCTGGAGCCACTTCACGCTCGCCATCCCGTACCAGCCGGGGACGAGCAGCCGCAGCGGGGCGCCGTGCTGCGGCGGCAGCGGGGTCCCGTTCAGCGCGTGGACGAGCAGCGGCCCGTCGCTCTGCGCGTCCTCGACCGGGAGGCTGCGCTCGTAGTGCTGGTCGACGCCGCCCTCGACGCCGCGGTCCAGCCCGGTGAAGACGACCTCGCGGGCATCGCGGGAAGTGCCCGCAGCTTCGAGCACGCCGGCGAGCGGCGTGCCGGTCCACTCGCCGGTGCCGATCGCCTCGTGGAGCCACGGCTGGCTGATCGTCCGCGGGCGGAGCCGCGCCCGCCCGTTGCCGGCGCACTCCATCGTCACCCGGCGGGTCACCGACGGCAGCGCCAGGACGTCGTCGAGGCCGAGGCTGAGCTCCTCCTCGACCAGCCCGCCGACCCGAAGGCGCCAGGCCGCCGCATCCACCGACGGGATGTCGTAGTGGATGAGGAGGTAGTGGAGGCCGACCGGGGTGACGTCGTAGCGCAGCGCCTCGAGCGGCATGCCGTGGTTGCGTGCGGCGAGCTGCAGCTCCTCGTAGGAGATGTCGCCGTCGGCCGTGCCCGCCGGAAGCTCGCCCATTCCTCCGTCACCTCCCACCGACGGTGACGTTAACGCCATGGAGAGCTGCGGTCTTCCGTGCGGCAAGCGGAGGCTCCCGTTCGGACGTACGTGGCGCCGCGGGCAGCCCCGATCGCCCGTAGTTTCAAGCGTCGGCCGACCGTCCGACGACGCCCTGATCTGCGCTGGAGGGGAAGAAGTGGCGCTGCTGCCGGACCAGAGCGTGCGCGAGCTCGCACGGCGGGTGCGGGACACGTTGGCGAAGCCGAGCCCCTACGAGGGGCCGGCCCTCGACATCGGCGGTCTCACCCCCGTGTTCGTCGGGGCGACGGGGCGGTCGGGGACGACCCTCATGATGCAGTTGCTCGGCAGCAGCTCCCAGATCGCCTTCGACCGCATCTACGCGTTCGAGCACGGCTACCTCAGCTACCTGTGGCTGTGGGCGAACCTCCCCGAGCACGGGATGAAGGAGGGGCCGGACTGGCGGCGCGCGGCGCTCGACCAGCAGGGATGGCTCGAGAAGCACGGCAAGGTCGGCGGCATCCCCTGGGGGGAGCGGCCCAGCCTCGAGAGCGGCATCGACCTGCCGTTCGCCCTCGACGTCATCGCCGCGGTCTGGCCGATCTTCAGTCGCCGCGCCGCCGCCTCCCACGCCACGGAGGTCGGCGGCGTGCCCACGCACTACGCGGAGACCGGCCCACCCTGGCTGATCGACGAGCTGCGACGGGTCTTCGAGGCCCTCAGGGCCGTGTACCTCATCCGCGACCCACGGGACCAGTGGCTGTCGATGATGAGCTTCTTCGACAAGACCGGCAAGCGCAGCTTCGGCTACAAGCCGCGGTACACGCCGAGCGACTTCGCGCAGCACATCGCCGACCAGCAGAAGGAGACCTTCGCGCTCGTCGGCGACGTCGTCGAGGACGCCACGACGCTCGTCGTGCGCTACGAGCAGCTCGTCGAAGATCTCGATGCGGAGGCGGACCGGCTGTCGCGCTGGCTCGGCGTGGATCTCGACCCCGAGGTCGTGCGTGACAACGCGCCGACGATGGCCAAGCACCGCACGTCCACCGACGGCGGCTCGGTCGGCCGCTGGCGCCGGGAGATGGACGGCGAGTTCCTCGAGATCTTCCACGCCACGATGGCCGACGAGCTCGCCACCCTCGACTACCCGCTCGAGTAGGCCCCGCGCCGCCTCTGGTGGTGCGCCCGGCCTCAGCCGCACATGGCTGATGAGGCGTCTTCCACCCCGCCGAGCCCTCGCGGAACTCGAGGCCACCGGGTTGGACCTGCGGTAGCCAGCAGCGGCGTAGGACGGCTCCCAGTCGAACTTGTCGACCAGGACCCGGCCGAGCTCGGCGAGCAACGGCCGCGACACGGTCATCGTCAGCTCGCCGGCGAGCACGCGCCGGTACACGGCTTCGGGTGGTCCACCGGGGAATACGACCGCGGCGACGAGCACGTTCGTGTCCAGCACGACCCTCACCGGGATCGGCCCGTCTGAACGGCAGCATCGGTTGGTCGGGTGGCGGGAGCTCGTCAGGGGCGACGGCTCGCAGCGCACCGAGGAAGAACCCGACGAACTCGACCTCGGGGAGCGGCCCGAACGTCGCCACGACCACCTGGCCGCCCTCTCCCGTGACCCGCACCATCTCGTTGAGGCCGCCGCTCAGGTCGGGGAACAGCGAGACCGCGTTCAGCCGATATGGCCACGTCGAAGCTGTCGTCGTCGAGGTCCAATGCCGTGCCGTCGCCCACCTCGGCGCGCAGGGTGGACAGGCCCTCCGCATCGGCACGCGCGGGGTGGACCCGCTGGTCGCTGCGGATGACGAGCGGGCGTCCTGGATGGTCAGCACGACGACCCGATCCTCGTCTTCGCGGTACTCGTAGACCAGAAGCATCCATCGCCACGGCCCGAGCACGAAGCGCAGTCCCTGCCACCGACCGAGTAGTTCGGGACCGATCCATGGGAACTCGGCCAGAGGTGTCAGGCTGCGGCCGACACGTTCCCGCGTACCGGCCGGCAGACTGAGCACGGCGATCAGCCGGTCCAGGTCCTCGACGGCAGCGCGTGCGAGTTCGACGCGCGCCACCCGCTACAGATCCTCGAGGGCGACAGTGTCGCCGTCCCCCGCCTGACGACGACCCAGCTGGGCGCGCTCCCAGGCGCCCTCGATGCCGTCGAGCACGGCCACGACGGTCTGGGGATCCGGATCCGCGTCATCGATCGCCGACGACAGCAGCGATCGGGCTAGCGTCCCCTCGTTGACGTGGACCCGAGAGGCCAGACGAGCGAGCTTGTGGGCATGCTCGTCGTCGAGGGTGATGTTCAGGCGATGAGAGGCCATGCAGCGCATGATACACGGATCGGCACGGTTCGTGTAGTGTAGTAAGACTGGTAGAAACCTGTGAGGAACTCGTCGAGAGTCACCGCCACGCGGCCACGCTCCTCAGAAAGCCGAGTATAACAGTGTATGACTCTGGGAGCCGACGACAACCGTGATGATGCGCGCAGGCAACCTGGGCCTCAGCCGCACATGGCTGATGAGGCGTCTTCCACGGGTCGCGGGAGGACGACGACTCTGTCATACGTTTCGTGATACGATTGGCTCATGCGTGATTCGATCTCCGTACGCCTCGACGAGAACGCCCGCCGAGCCCTCGCGGAACTCGAGGCCACCGGCATCTCGCGTAGCGAGGCGGTGCGCCGTGGCCTGGTTGCCGCGGCCCAGCGGCTTCGGGACCGGCAGCGGCTGATCGATGAGGTCGCCGCCCTCGCCGAAGATGAGCAGGATCGTGCCGAGGCCGCGGAAGTGGCGGCCATGATGGAGGAACTGCGTGCGCCGGGGTGACCTGTTCCGGTTGCGTCTCGGTCGTCGACGAGGGCACGAGCAGTCCGGGGTCCGCTACGGCGTCATCGTGCAGTCGGACGCGCTGATGCGCCTGTCGACGGTGCTGATCGCTCCGACCTCGACGTCGGCACGCGCCGCTTCGTTCCGGCCCCAGATCGACATCGACGGCACGCTGACGCGCGTGCTCGTCGAGCAGACCGGCGCGATCGATGTCACCGGGCTCGGGGACTACCACGACCACCTCACGACCGAGGAACAGTGGGGTGTCGACCTCGCGCTCGAGACGGTGTTGGACCTGCGGTAGCCAGCACCGCCGCGAGCCGCCCGCACGCGAACCGTGGTTCTCGCGCGGATGACGAGGCCGCTGGCGCCGAGGGATGACGCTCGGGGCTTCGGCTTGACGATCTCGGAAGGGAGCGCAGAAGGGGGTACGGGAACAGCGCGGGCCTGCCTGGTGTCCCACGAAGGGCTGCCGCGGAGCCCTGACCTGCTGTCTGCTTCGACTCAGACGGACGCTCTGACGGTGCCCGTGGCACCGTCGACCTCGACGAGGGTTCCCTCGGTGAGGTGGGCCTACGAAGCGCCGAAATGCTCGGGTCGTGCGTCATGGCCGGGTCACGACGCGTTCGCGGACCGCCATCACCGTGGGGGTGCTGCTGGCGCTGGGAGCGCTCATCACCGGTGTGTTGACGTTCTTCCACCACGGACTCGACGCGACCTCGGTCGTGGCCACCCTGTCGGGAGCGATCCTCGCTGCTGCGCTCCTGCGGGCCCGGAGCGCCCCGGCGGGCGCACGCAAGGCCGCCACCGCAGGAGCGATCGGCGCCGGCGTGTGCCTGTGGTGGACCGGCGTCGCCCCCGTGCTGGCCATCTCGTACGTGGCCCTGTCCGGCCGGCGTCCTCCCGACAGCCCGCACCGCGAGGTCCCGTGACGCGCTGCTGGAAGGCCGCACCAACCGACCGTGGTTCTGTGGCTCGGTGCGCGTGACCGCGAGCGCGCGCCCACGCACGGCTCCAGCGAGCATCCGATCGCGCCCCAGCCGGTCGGGTCCTGGACTCTGCGACTTCGGCGCTGCCTCGAGGCGCCCAGCATCGTCGGGGTGAGTCCGGGCAGCCCGCAACCCGACCGCAAGGTGGGCGTGACAGGATGCCGGCATCCGACATGGAGGGCCGACATGACGCGCACCAGCTCGTTCGACCTCGAGGCGCTCCGGCGCGGCCACGAGCAGCACGACGCCGCGACGCTGAGCTCCCTGTACACCGACGACGCCGTGCTGGAGATCGTGGACGCCACGAGTCCTCCGAGCGATCCGCGCCGGCTGGAGGGCGTCGACGCGATCCGCGGCTACTACGACGACGTGTGCGGCCGCGACATGACCCACCGGGTCGAGGACGCGTTCACGGACGGCGACCGCCTCGCCTTCCGCGTGGCGTGCCGGTACGACACCGGCGAGCGCGTCCTCACCTCCGAGACCTGCCAGCTGCGGAACGGGCAGATCGCCCGCGAGACGCTGGTCCAGGCCTGGGACGGCTGAGACGGCCGACCGGTGCGACACCGACAGCGGGCCGGATCGCTCCGGCCCGCTGTCGCGCGCTGCCGGGGCTCAGCCGGTGCTGCGCACGTACTCGACGACCCGCCGCACCTCGTCCGCGAAGTCCTCCTCGTCGACTCGGAGACCGTTGAGGTAGTGGCTCCACCCGGTGACGAGCTTGCCGTAGTGGACCGACTCCTCGATCTCGGCCTCCGAGGCGCCGAACAGCTTGGCGGCTTCGGTGTGGAACAGCGTGCAGTAGCGGCACCGCGTCGCTGCGGAGATGCCGAGACCGATCATCTCCTTGTGCTTGTTGGGGATCAGCGTCTCGCCGAACTGGAGCCGCTTGGTCAGCTCCCACTCGGCGTCGATGTACTCGTCGGGCACCCGGTCGATGAACCCGATGACCGTGCCGAACATCTCCTTCATCTCGGCGTGGACCTCTGCGCGTCCCATGAGTGCTCCTCGTGTTGCCCGTTGCGGCGACCCTCGCCACGATCGACGCTACGAACGGCACCTTGCGGGGATGTTGCGAGCGATGGTGGGAGATCGTGAGCGAGCTGACGCGGATCCAGGTGCTCGGGCGCTTCGCGGTGCGCACCGCCGACGGCGAGGTCCCGCCGGCCGACTTCGGCGGACGACTGTCGCGGCGGCTCCTCCGGCTGCTCGCCGTCCGGCAGGGGGAGGTCGTGACACGGGGCGTGCTCACGGCCGCGCTGTGGCCGGAGCGCTCCCCGTCGGATCCCGAGGCCAACCTGAACGTCCTGGTCAGCCGCGCCCGCCGGGCGGTCGGGGACCGTGACCTGATCGTGACCGGCGACGCCGGTTATGCGCTCGCGGGGCGGTGCACCGTCGATGCGGTCCGGTTCCTCGAGCTGGCCTCCACCGGTCGCGCCCGTCTCGAGCAGGGGCGGGCCGACGCGGCCCTGCGACAGCTCACCGGGGCGCTGGAGCTCTGGGGGGAGCCGCTCCCCGAGGACGC
>JBOHEE010000430.1:0-4623 GCA_050700895.1 Nitriliruptorales bacterium
CTCGACTTCTTGAGCCCCCCGACCCCCCTACAGTTCTCCGGCCAGCCGACCGGGAGTGGCCGGATGGACCCGTCGGGCGACGGACAGGGGAGCTGAAGGTGCGGCTCCCGCCGTCGACGCGCATCGATGGTCCCCCCGACGGGCACGGGACGGCGTCTGCGGACGTCCTCGTCGTCGGCGCCGGCATCGCGGGTCTCTACGCCGCGGTCGTCCTCGCGGAGCGCGCCCCCGGACTCGACATCGCCGTCCTCGACAAGGGACGCCCGACCGGCTCCGGATCCTCGCCGTGGGCGCAGGGCGGCGTCGCGGTCGCGTTCGGCCCCGACGACGGCCCCGACCTCCACGCGGCGGACACGATCCGTGCCGGAGACGGCCTCTGCGACCCCGTCGCGGTCGACGTCCTCGCCCGAGAGGGCCCGGGTCACGTCCGCCGCCTCGTCGAGCTCGGGGCCGACTTCGACCGGGAGGCCGGCGGGGACCTCCACCTCGCCCGCGAGGGCGGCCAGACCGTCGCACGGTCGGTGCACCGCGCCGACGCGACGGGCGCGGAGATCGTCCGGGCGCTGCGAGAGGTCGCCGCTGCCCACGTCACCCGGCTGGAGGCCACTGCGCTGGCGCTCACCCGGACCCAGGCGCGGGTGTCGGGAGCCTGGGGAGTCACACCGGACGGCCCCGTCCACGTGTCCGCCGGCGCGGTGCTCCTCGCCACGGGCGGCTGCGGGGGCCTCTTCGCCGCGACCACGAACCAGTCGGGCGCCACCGCAGACGGCGTCTCCCTGGCGTGGAACGCCGGTGCGGCCGTCCGCGACCTCGAGTTCGTCCAGTTCCATCCCACCGCTCTCGCCGCTCGCGACGGCGACCGCCCCGGCTGGCGACTGCTCCTGACCGAGGCGCTCCGGGGGGCCGGGGCGACACTGCACGACGACGACGGGGAGCGCTTCATGATCGGCGTCCACCGCGACGCCGAGCTCGCCCCCCGTCATGTCGTCGCGCGCGAGATCGTCGCACGGGGCGGAGCGTGGCTCGACGCCACCCACCTCGGCGCGAAGCGGCTCGCCGAGGAGTTCCCGACCGCGCTGAACGGGGCGCGGGAGCTCGGGTTCGACCTCGCCGTCGAACGGGTCCCGGTCACGCCCGCCGCGCACTACCAGGTCGGAGGGGTGCGGACCGACCTCGACGGGCGCACGACCGTCCCCGGGCTGTGGGCCGCCGGGGAGGTCGCGTCCACCGGCGTCCACGGGGCGAACCGGATGGCGGGCAACTCGCTCCTCGAGGCGCTCGTCTTCGGCGGCCGCTCCGCCGCCTCGATCGCCGCGACGCCCGCCGCGGTCCCGGATCCCCGGAACGCCGCCCCCCCGGGCCTCGGCGCTGCCGTCGACGACCTCGAGACGGTGCGGGCGACGTTGCGCCAGGCGATGTGGGACGGCTGCGGACCCGGACGGGACGCACGCCGCCTCGAAGCCCTCGCGCGCACCCTCGACGGGCTCCGCGAGCGCCTCGGCAGGCCGGCGGCCGACCCCGACCACGTCGAGCTCGTCCACGCGGTGACCGCGGCCGGGCTCATGGTCCGGTCGGCACTGCTGCGCACCGAGACCCGCGGCGGACACGTCCGCGACGACCACCCCGACCGCGACCCCGCCTGGGACGACGCCCATCTCGACCTCACCCCCACCCACCTGTGAGGTGCTGCGGTCAGGGCAGGCAGATCTCGGCGATCCCGACCACCGAGCCGCCCGCGATCGTGACGTCGTAGATCGCGTGCTCGCCGTTGAGCGCCTTCGCGCGGCCGGTGAGGAACGCGTCGACGTCGCCGTCGACGTGCTCGCAACCGCGGGGGCAGTCGTCGACGGCCACCCGCGCGGAGCCGCTGACCGCCACCTCGTACCGCGCGCCGTCGCGGTAGGAGCCGCTGACCGCCACGTCGTACCGCGCGCCGTCGCGGTCGCGGACGTCGACGTCGTTGGGCAGGTCGGTCTCGTCGGGGCCGAGGAAGCCGTCCTCCTTCGCGGCGTCCACCGCCTCCTGCCCCGACAGGAGGTCGACGAGGTCGACGGTCACGCCCGCAGGGTCGGTCGCTCTCGCGACGATGCGGCCGACGTGGGTGCCGTCGGGGAGCTCGGCCGAGACGTCGGTCGGCCGTTCATCGCCCGGTGTCGGCGAGGGTCCTGACGGCGCCGCGACGGTCGCGCCCCCGCCCTGCCGCGACCGCCACCGCGAGCGCGATGGCGACGAGCACCGGCTTCGCGCCCGTGCTGAAGTGACACGGGGCGGTCCTCTTCCTCACCCAGGGAACTGCACGACCCCCATGTGACGCTGCCGACTGGCCCGGGGTCACGCGGGCGGGCTGCGCACGTCCTACGGCCCGCTCGCCCGGATCGCCGGAGAGGCCGGGACGACCGTCGTGGAGGGGGACGTCGTCGGGACGGTCGGATCCGGCCACGGCCGCCCGGGCACGCTCCACTGGAGCCTTCGCGACGGCGACCGCTACCTCGACCCGCTGACGCTGCTCGGCGAACTGCGCCCGAGCCTCGTGGGACCCGGCGCCGAGAGGGTGACCGATCTCCCGACGCTGCCCTCGTACGAGCCGTGGTCCGGCCGCCGCGGGCTGCGCGGGCTCCTCGGACTCGTCGAGGGCTCCCCGACGGCGACCGAACCCGGCTGGGAGCTGGCTCCGAACCCGAACCACGTCATCGGCGTCGCCGGGCTCGGCAGCTCGACGAGCGAGATGCCGATCGACCTCGGCCACCTCGGCTACGCCCCCGACGCGGTGACCTACCTGAGCTACGCGGGCAGGACGGACGCCCGCGGGCGGGATGACGACCCGCGCCGCGACCAGCTCCCCTACGACCCGCCGGTCACGTTCGAGGGGGTCCACCGTGCAGCGCTCCGCCTCAGCGACCAGTTGCGCGCCCACCACGCGCGCTCGCCGGGCGATGCGGTCGACCTCGTCGGCCACTCGATGGGCGGCGTCGTGATCCTCCACTATCTCCTCACGATGCACGACCCCGCCGACCCCGAACTCCCGCCGATCGGTCACGTCGCCACCTTCGCGTCGCCGCTCGAGGGCGCCGACCTCGCGAACAGCGTGCAGGACGCCGCGAGGTCGCCGGTCGTGGGGCCGCTGCTGCAGGGCATCGCCGCGGTCGTGGAGCAGCCGCGGCCGGACGCCCCGGCGGTGGGCGACGTCTCCGTGGGCTCTCCACTGCTCCGCGAGCTTCGGGCGGCGTGGGAGGAGGCCCAGGCCGACGTGTGGGCGAGCCCCCTCGCGACGGGGACGCGCGTCCTCACCATGGGCGGCTCCTACGACCCCGTCGTCCCCGAGCACCGCAGCGATCTGCCCGGCGCCGCGCACGTCGTCCTCCCCGGCGGGCACTTCCGCGTGCGCAGCACCGAAGCGAGCCGCATCGTCCTCCGCCAGTTCCTCGCCGACCGGCCGTATCCCGGCGGCCCCGGCGGCGTCGGTCACCTCCTCTCCTACCCGGTCGGCTGGGCCGAGCGTTCGTTCGGTTGGGGGCTGAGCTGGATCGGTCGCGCTTCTGCCCCCGTCCCCGTCGCCCCCTACTAGGGGCCAGGGGGAGGTCACTCGGGGGAGGTCCTTCGTGGGAGGTGGTAGCCTGCCCAGGCGGTCCGCTCCGGCGGACCGACATCACACGCCCTGCCGACGGGCGACCCCGGTGCCCGCAGCATGCGAGGACGCATGCTGCGGGTGGGTCGATGCTCACCACGAGCGCGACAGCATCGCGCTCCGAAGCGAGCCCCCGGATGACGCGGGCGGAGGCCAACCGAATCAGAGAGGAACACACGTGGCTGTCGTCACCATGCGCCAGCTCCTCGAGGCCGGCGTCCACTTCGGACACCAGACGAGGCGCTGGAACCCCAAGATGAAGCGCTTCATCCACAGCGATCGAGGCGGGATCTACATCGTCGACCTGATGCAGACGGTCGACGGCATCCAGCGGGCCTACACGTTCGCCCGGGACCTCGTCTCGCGCGGCGGGACGATCCTGTTCATCGGGACGAAGCGCCAGGCCCAGGAGACCATCGTCTACCACGCGACCCGCGTCGGGATGCCGCTCGTCATCGAACGCTGGCTCGGCGGGATGCTCACCAACTTCGAGACCATCAAGACCCGCGTCGGCCGCCTGCGCGAGCTGGAGGCGATGGAGTCGGAGGGCCTCTTCGAGATCCTGCCGAAGAAGGAGGTCCTCGAGCTCCAGCGGGAGCACGAGCGTCTCGAGACGAACCTCGGCGGCATCCGGGAGATGAGCAAGCTGCCCGACGCGGTGTGGGTCGTCGACACGGTCAAGGAGGAGATCGCCGTGCGGGAGGCGAACCGTCTCGGCATCCCGGTGATCGCCATCCTCGACACGAACTGCGACCCGGACCTCATCCAGTACCCGATCCCCGGCAACGACGACGCGATCCGCTCCGTGGCGCTGCTGACCCGGATCGTCGCCGACGCGTGCGCCGACGGGCTGCTGCTCCGGGCGTCGCGGACGCCGGACGAGGAACTGCGCGAGCAGGCGCTCGCCGCCGCGGCGACCACCGGCGGGCTCGATGTCTCCGAGCCGAAGGCCGAGTGGGAGATCGCGCTCGAGCGCCAGCAGGCCGCCGCCCAGGCCG
>JBOHEE010000431.1:0-10158 GCA_050700895.1 Nitriliruptorales bacterium
CCGCCGCTGTCGGCGGCGTGCGGCCAGACGGGCGCGCAGCGCCGCGATCCCCGCGTCGGCCGCCTCCAGAAGAGCCGCACCCGAACGGTTCAGCGACGACGACCCGACCCACGGCGAGGCCGCCGAGGTGCTGGCCGCGGCCGGTGTGCTCGGGGGCACGTCGGCGACGACCTTCAGCCCGGCTGGCACGGTGTCGCGGGGTCAGCTCGCGAGCCTGCTCGTTGGCGTCGACGAATCGCTCGGCGGCAGCATCACAGTCACCGACGCCGACCCGTTCGCGGACGATGACGCGAGCGTCCATGCGGACTCGATCGCGAAGGCCGCGGCGGCGGGGTTCGTCAACGGGGTCACCGCCGACGCCTACCAGCCGGACGGCGACGTGACGCGCGAGCAGCTCGCAATGTCCGTAACCAACGTCCTCGAGCGGCTCGTCGACGACGACCTGGCCGACCCGCCGGTGTAGTCAGGCTCGGAGCCAACGAGTCCTCAGGCATTGCTGATCCTCTGCGGACGCGGGTGGTCCGGGACCACGAGCAGGGCCCCGACTGCTGTCCACAGGCTTGCCCCCAGTGACGGACTCTGTCGGCGCGGGCGGACCTGCGCTGGCCGGCGTTGCCGCCTGTGTGTCGGAGTGCCACCATGTCGATGTACATGATCCTCCACCACGAACTCCGTCCTCGGCAGGAACTCGTGCGAGAGCCGGACGCGACGCCGGCCGGCTGGCGCTGACCGACTGGTGATCGTCTCATGACAGACCTGGAGCAGCCTGAGATCGCGCTGCGGCGGGCCATCGCGAAGGACGCGAACGCGATCGCCGAGGTCTACGTCGCGAGCGCCCAGCATCATGTGACGCTCGCGCCGGACGCCTATCGCGTCCCAGAGATCGAAGACGTCACGGCTCACTACGAACGGATCCTGGCTGAGGAGGGGTGGGCCGTGTTCGTCGCACAGACCGAGACCGACGGCATCATCGGCTCCGTCGAGGCGCGGGTCGCACCGCCCCCCGCGCCTCACAGCATGCTGCGACACCGCCGCGTCGCTCACGTCGGCATCGCCGTGCTTCCCGATCATCGCGGATCGGGGGTTGGGCGAGAGTTGATGCTCGCGACAGAGGCCTGGGCCGCCGAGCACGATGTCGAGGCGATCCTGCTCGACATGCTTAGCGCCAACGCCGCTGCCAGACGCTTCTACGAGCGCCTCGGATATCGCGAGTTCGGCACCCTGCTGCTGAAGACGGTGACAAATGACGTGCCCTGGCGCCGGCCCTTCTCGGTGCGCTCAGGTCAGGGATAGCAGCTCCCTCGCCGAACGCATCGGCGCGCACCGGGCGCGCGTGATCAGTCGCCGTCGCGGGTGTCCCAGTCGTGTCCTGCCGACTGCGCTCGATCATGCCAAGCGAACGCGTCGGGCGACCAAGCTCAGTCCCGACCCGATGGATCGCCGGGGTCGGATCGACGGTGTCAGAGGTCGGCGGGGTCGATCCTCTGCACGACGTCGACCTCCTCGAGGCCGCGGTCGGGCGAGACGATCGTGTCGATGCCCTCCTCGAGGCACGTGGCGACGTGGACCAGGTCGCGGGCCGACAGGCCGGGATGTGCTCCGATGAGGTCGGGCATCCGCCGCATCACGGCGTCGGTCACGGGGAGCACGGGGGCGAAGACGTCGAGCGCGTGCCGCGCGAGGTTCGCCCCCACGTCGGGCTCGCTGCGTGCGGTGAACCGGTGCAGGATCTCCTGTATCACCTCCGCCGAGGTGACGCCGTCGAGCTCGTCGGCGACCACCGCCCTCAGGATCTCCCGGCTCGGGTCGCGCAGGGGATGGTCACGCCCGGCCGCGTACATGATCACGGCGGTGTCGATGAAGACGGTCACCCGAGTGCCCCGCGCCGGATCTCGTCCTTCATCGCCTCCCAGTCGTCGACCGCCGCCCCGACGGCGAACAGGTCTTCGAGGGCGTCCTCCCTGGGACGGATCCGCGGGAGCGTGTAGTGCTGGATCGCTTCGCGGATGACCGCGCCGACCGAGACGTTTCGCCGTGCGGCGATGCGTTCGAGCCGGGCTCGCTGCTCCGGCGTGAGGAGCACCTGGGTCCGCTCAGAATATGGCATGCCACATACTATAACATGCGTAAGTCGCTCGGTTCATCCACAGGGCCGGAGGAGTCGTTCGCCGACAGCGGACGTCTTCTGCGTAGGGTCGAGGCGATTGCCGCCGGGGTGACGGAGTGCCACCATGGCTGTCGAGGAACGCCGCCGCGTCGCGCTGCGCCAGCAGGTCGCCGCCACATGGGGTGAGGAGGCTGCCGACACCTTGTTCGAACTCGTCACACCCCACGGTCACGAGCTCGCCACGAAGGACGACATCGCGAAGCTCGGGGAGCGGATGGACGCTCGCTTCGCTGCGGTGGACGCGCGCTTCGAAGCCATGGGGGAGCGCATGGAGTCCCTCGAGCATCGCCTCCTCGGCGCGTTCGAGCGCCGGATCGCCGATGCGGTGACGAGTCAGACGCGAACGCTCGTCTTCTCCCAGGTGGCGGCGCTCGTTGCGATCGCCGGCCTCGCCTTCGGCCTCCGCTAGGCGCGGATCCGGGTCGACCTTCCGCCGGCATGCTGGTGGCTCGACTGCGCGTGTCGTCCCGGCCCGTAGCGGGGTCAAACCGGAGCCCCATCGGGGGCCCCGATATGTTGTGGTATCCAACCATGTTGACCGTACCGGAGGCGGCGCGTCGGATCGGGCGGCATCCCGAGACCGTGCGCCGGTGGATCCGCTCTGGTCGTCTCCGCTCCGAGAAGGTGGGGACCCAGCACCTCGTGCGTGAGGAGGATGTTGACTCGCTCGCCGACGACCGTCCTCTCGACCTACCCGATGAGTGGACCCGGGACGACGGGGGGCAGCCGATGCCGACCTGGGATCAGCTCGTCCGTGACAGCCGCGCGAGCCGTTGACCCTCGTCATCGACTCGGCAGCTGCCCTGCGCGCCTGTTCGTCCGCATCAGCTCGCGTGTCGTTGGCCGAGCACGAGCTCCTGGGGCCGCACTTGCTCTGGACCGAGGTGACGTCGGCGATCCACGAGGCGGTCTGGCGACGCGAGATCGATGTGGCCCAGGCGCAACAGCTTCGTGAGACCTTCGATGAGCTGAGCGTCGACCGGCGGGCTCCGGACCGGCTCCACGACCTTGCCTGGCAGCTCGCGGACGAACTCGGGCTCGCCAAGACCTACGACGCCGAGTTTCTCGCGCTCGCGAGAATCGAGGGGTGCCACTGAGGGCGAGGAGTTCTGCGGCGAGCGCGTCGTCGGCGAGGGCGGCGCCGTCGTCGCCATCGAACCACGCGACGACCGCATCTCCGCCGAGGCCTCGGCCACCTGGGGCGCGGAGACCGAGCCCGAGACCGCCGAGGACGGCGAGTACCTCGGCGAGGTGATCGCCATCGACACCGAGGGCGACCTCCTCGACGTCCAGACCTTCGAGGAGAACGATCCGCAGGGCCGCTTCCTCCGCTTCGCGTACGACGACGGCGACACGTTCCAGGTGAACGAGAACGAGGACGTCACCGTCGAGGAGTTCGAGTGCGCGGTCGAGGCGACCCTCGAGGAGGACGCCGACCGCCTCGTCGGCGTCGACTACGCGAGCGAGGGCGAGAGCACCTTCGACCTGCTCACGGACGCCGACGTCGACGCGTGCTTCGAGAGCGAGTGACGGCACCCGCCTGGGTGTCGGCGGCCGGCGGCGTCCGAGGCAGGGTGAGCCGGAAGACCGTCCCCTTCCCGACCTCGCTGTCCGCGGAGACCTCCCCGCCGTGGAGGTCGACGTGATGCTTGACGATCCAGAGTCCGAGCCCGGAGCCGCCGGCCTTGCCCCGCTCGAAGGGCTCGAAGACGTGGGGCAACCTCTCCGCCGGGATGCCGCTGCCCTCGTCCTCGACCTCGATGACGACGGCGTCGTCGTCCTCCCGGGCGCGGACCCGGATAGCGGCCCCCTCCCCGGTGTGCTGGGCGGCGTTCACGAGCAGGTTGCGCAGGATCCGCTCCAGAGCGAGCCGGTCGGCCGTCAGCTCGACGCCTGCGGTGGCCACCCCCAGGTGGCGGTCGCCCACGACCGGCGCCATGTTCGCGATCAGGTTGTGGACGAGCCGGGTGAGGTCGAGTCGCTCGGGGACGAGCACGAGGCGGCCGGACTCCAGCTGCGCGTAGGCCACGAGGTCGTCGAGCAGCGCCTGCTGCGCCTGGACGTTGGAGAGGATGCGCTCGAGGAAGTCGCGGCGCTCGGCGTCGGACAGCTCGCCCTCCAGCAGCAGCTCGGCGAAGCCGGCGATCGAGGCGACCGGGGTGAGCAGGTCGTGGATCACGGACGCGATGAAGTCCTTCCGCCAGCGAACCAGCTCCTCGAGGCGCTCCAAGGCGCGCCGCTGCTCGGCCACCGCACGTTCACGGGCCTGCTCCGTCTCGTGCGCCGCGGTCATGTCGCGGGTCACCTTGGCGAACCCCGCGAGCGTCCCGTCGTCCTCCCTCAGCGCCGTGATCACGACGTCCCCCCAGAACCGAGAGCCGTCCTTGCGGACGCGCCATCCGGACTGCTTCACGTGGCCACGTTCCCGTGCTGCCGTGAGGAGCTCGGCGGGCAGTCCAGCCTCCCGGTCGGGCTTCGGGTAGAAGATGGAGAAGTGCCGACCGAGGACCTCGTCCTCGGTGTAGCCCTTCAGCCGCTCGGCGCCGATGTTCCAGCTCCGGATCTTGCCGCTGTGATCGAGCATGAAGATCGCGTAGTCGACGACGCTCTCGACGAGGAGATGGAAGCGCTCCTCGCTGCGCCGCGACGCGTGCGTCGAGCCGCCTGCGGGGCGCTCCATCTCGCTCGCTTCCACACCGGCCGATCGAGAGCTCCGCGACGAGGCTAGCGCTAGGGCCGCTCCTCCCCACGCTTCGGCCGAACGGCCCCGTCGTCGCCTGCTCAATGTGGCGGGAGATCCAGCCGATACCTTCCCGCGGGGTCGTCACAGAAGGGGTCGCGTGCGGATGCGCGCTGTCGCCGCGTTCGTAGCGGTCGTCCTGGGTCCGGTCGTCGCCCCGTCCACGGCCGCAGCGTCGGGCCACGGCCCCGCCGCGTCGGGTCGGCCCGGCGTCGGCCCCACCGCACAGACCGCCGGGACGTACAGCGACGTCTGCGGCGACGCCGGGAGCACCGTCTTCGACCTGCGCCGCGTCAAGCTCGACCACGACAGCGACACGGGCCAGATCGAGTTCACCGCGATCACCTGCGGGACGTGGTCCCCGTCGCAGCTCGGCAGCGGCTCCGTCACGTGGACGCTGTCCACGCAGCGCCGGGTCGAGATCACCCAGACCGGCGGTCTCCTCCTCATGGAGACCCACGACTCGTCGAGCGGGACCGACGTCCTCGTCGGCACCGGGGCGGTGTCCCGCCCCGACAGCCGGACGGTCGTGACGACGGCGTCCGCCGCCTTGCTCGGCGGCGCGGAGTTCGACTTCCTCGTCGAGCTGGTCGGGCCTGACGCCAACTACGACCGCATGGCGGAGACCGGCAACCTCGTCTTCCCCAACGACTGCGAGGTCGGGGCGTCGCAGCGACGGATCGTCGAGGCCGATCCCGGGCGGGTCGGGGCGGTCGCCGCCGTCGCGCGGGCCGCCGGCTACGGGGTCGGGCGGCGCATCGACTCCCTCGGCCTGCTCGAGCTGCAGGTCCCGTCCGGGGTGCTGCGTCCGATGTCGGCGCTGCCCCACGTCCGTGGGGTCGGCCGCCCGCTGCCGGTCGAGCGCCTGGCCGTCACGCCCGACGACCCGTCCGCGTCCGACCAGTGGGCGCTCACCGCGATCTCCGCGCACGCCGGCTGGGAGTCGATCGCCTCCTCCGGACTGAAGCTCGCGGTGATCGACGACGGCATCGACGGGACCCGCGAGGACCTCACAGGCCGGGTGCTCAGCGGCCTCGACACACGGACGGGCTCGACGATCGCGAAGGGCGCCAACTCCGACCTCGGCGGGCACGGGACTGCGGTGTCCGGAGTGGCCGCCGCCCGCGGCGACAACGGCAAGGCGATGGCGGGCGTCGACTGGGGTGCGGAGCTCATCCCGTACCGGGTGTTCGACGCGATGGGGTGCGGGGACACCTTCGACATCGCGAGCGCGATCACCGACGCGGTCTCCCGCGGGGCGACGGTCGCCAACCTGTCGCTGGGCACCCAGGGCGACGACCCCTTCCTGCGCACGGCCGTCGAGAGCGCCATCAGCAACGGCCTCATCGTCGTCGCGGCGAGCGGCAACGGCGGCGACAGCACCCCGACCTACCCCGCGGCCTACCCGGACGTCATCGGGGTCGGGGCGACGACGCGCACGAACGAGCTCGCCTTCTACTCGAGCACCGGCGCCCAGGTCGACGTGGTGGCGCCGGGCGGGAAGGCGACTGGGACCGCCGCGGACGACGTCCTCACCCTGACGGACTTCGGCAAGGTCGAGCCCCGCGCGGGCACGTCGTTCTCTGCTCCCCACGTCTCCGGCGCGATCCTCCTCTACCTCGCCCTCAACCCGAACGCGAACCTGGCGGAGGTGACCGCGGCGCTCCAGGCCACCTCGACGGACCTCGGCCCGTCGGGGCGCGACGACCAGTTCGGGTACGGGCTCCTCGACCTCTCGGCCCTCCTCACCTGGGAGGGCGCGAGCGGCGGCGCGCCGCCGCTCGAGGCGTGCCCCGACGGCGAGGTCGACGAGGACGGCTTCACCGACTTCCCCGACGGCGCGACCCACGAGGACGCGGTCGACTGCATCGTGTGGTGGGGGATCGCGAAGGGGATCGGCGACGGCAAGTACGGGCCGGCGAACTCGGTGACCCGCGAGCAGATGGCGACCTTCGTCCGCAACGCGGTGCGGGAGACCGGGGCCGCGCTCGACAGCTCGACCGACCACTTCACCGACGACGACGACTCGGTCCACGAGGACGCGATCAACGCGCTCGCGACCGCCGGCATCGTCTCCGGGGTCGGCGGGGGCAGGTACGCGCCGGGCAGCCACGTGTCGCGGGCGCAGATGGCGAAGTTCCTCGTCGAGGCGTACAGGTACGTGACCAACGCGGAGATCACCGCGACGAAGGACTTCTTCACCGACGACGAGGACAGCGTCCTCGAGTCGTTCATCAACGAGGCGGCGACCGCGGGGTTCGCGTCCGGCGTCGGGGGCGACAGGTACAACCCGGACGGGAAGGTCAGCCGGGCGCAGATGGGGACCTTCCTGAAGAACCTCCTCGAGGGCTTCGTGGCAGCCGGCGCCGCCGTGCCTCCGTCCGCCCGGTGAGCGCCACGCGGTCGGGCACGCGCGGCCGGCCCGCGTCGTCGTCAGCCTGGTGAGCCGGTCACGCGTCCGATCGGCGTACCCGTGATGTGGTCCACGGCGGGGCCGGACCCAGCGCCGGCATGAACGTGCCGGTCACGCGTCCGATCGGCGTACCCGTGATGTGGTCCCCGTTGGCTATGGAGGCGCAGGCCGGCGACGGCAAGGCTGTGGAGTCGTGACCCGTGTGCTCGTGGTAGCCGTCTTCCTCGCCCTCGCGATCGCCGTCATCGGCGTCCTCCCGAACCTCGCCCAGGCCGGGTAGAGGGGGCTTCGGGGGACTCAAGGAGTCGAGCGACGCCGCTCAAGTTTCTCGGAGCGGCGCGAGACGTAGTCCCCCGGCTAGATGACCTCAGCTCTCGAGGATGCCCTGCTTGAGGCCTTCGGCGACCGCCCCCGCGCGGTTGTGGACCGCGAGCTTCTTGTACACCTCGGCCGCGTAGGCCTTCACCGTGCGCTCCGTGACGCCGAGCTCCTCGGCGATCTCGCCGTTCGTCATGCCGCGGGCCATCCGCTCGAGGACCTGCTGCTGGCGCGGGGACAGCTGCGGCCCCTTGGAGCTCTCCGTCGTCACCGGCAGGACGATCGTGTCGTCGTCCCTCGCGACGCGGCCTGCTCCCTCGGCGAACTCGAGCTCGACCGGCCCGATCGAGATCGCGTCGCCGTGGCGGAGTGTCATCGCGCCCACGACCTCGACGCCGTTGACGGTCGTGCCGGAGCTGCTGCCCAGGTCTATCAGGATGAACTCGCCCGACGTGCACTGGAGCGAGGCGTGCACGCGCGAGACCCGCGGGTCGGCGAACACGAACGTGTTGTCCTGGCGTCGACCGAGCGTCACCGTTCCGGCGGACGGGTCGAGCTCCAGGACGCAACCAGCCTCGTCCCCCGTGCGGACGGTGAGGCTCGGGCCGGCGTGATCGACCATGTCGGCCCTTCCCTCATCCGTGCAGGAGCATGGGCCCCGCCTGACCGAGGCGGCCGGGCCGTTCGGACATTCGACGGTCAGCCACCGGCCCGGGGATCTGGTCGGTCACCTCGAGGGAGCCGGCCGCAACGTCCGTTCCACCGGGCGGCGGGGGGTCGGTCCCACCCACATCGTGCGCTCAGCGCCGGGCGGCGGCGGGTCGGTCCCACCCACATCGTGCGCTCAGCGCACAGGCCGGCCGCGTCCCGTCGTCGCGCCCGGGCGGGGCTTAGGCTTGCGCGCCGCACCCTGGGGGTCAGGGCGGACTGGCACCCACCGGGCCGACACCGCGCCAGGGGGGCTGCGCTGGCCCAAGGGCAACGACGCTACGCCGACACGGTCCGCCACCCGGTCTCCGGGCGGCTGTGGGCCGCTGCCACCGTTTCCGCCATCGGCGACTACGTCGGCCTCGGCGCCCTCCTCATCCTCGCCTTCGAGCGCAGCGGCGGCCGGATGCTCGGTCCCGCCGCGCTCTTCGCCGCCCAGGCCATCCCCGGTCTCCTCTCGGGTGCGATCGCCGGGAGCTGGCTCGACCGGCTGCCGCGCCGACCCGTCATGGTGGCGCTCCAGATCGCGGGGGCCGGCGCCCTCGTGCTCCCCCTGCTGCTATCCGGCCTGACGGTCGTGCTCGTCGCCGCCGGGATCCTCGGGGCGATCCGCGCCGCATTCGCCTCCGTGCGGTCGGCGGCGATCGCCGAGGGTGTGCCGGGGCACCTCCGCGGGAGCCTCCTCGCCCTGTTCGGCGTGAGCGACCAGACCAGCCAGGTGATCGGCTACCTGACCGGCGCGGGCATGGCGGTGACGTTCGGGGCGGTACCGGCCCTCCTCACCGACGCGCTGACCTTCCTCGCGGCCGCGGTGGTCCTCACCACGCTGCCGCTGCCGCGGCCGTCCATCCGCGAGGCGCGGCCGCCCATCACGGCGGGCCTCAGGATCATCTGGTCGAACCCGGTCCTGCGCCTGCTCGCGCCGCTCGTGTGGATCACCGCCGCGGTGGCGGCGATCCCGGAGGCGCTCGCCGCCGGGATCGCCGGCGCGGACAGCCCGATGACGCCGCTCGTCATGGCGGCCGGACCCGCCGGGCAGGCCGCGACCCTCGCCTGGCTCGGTCGGCGGCGGGAGGTCGAGCGTCCGAGCTTCCAGCTCATCCACCTCGCGTTCCTGTCGCTCGCCTTCGCGCTGGCGGCGCTCGGGACCGGAGCGGTGTGGTTCATCGCCGGCAACCTCGCGATCGGGGCGGGGGTCGCGTGGATCCTCGGGCCCCAGACCCTGTTCGTCCGCATCGCCCCGCCCGAGCGGATGGCGCAGATCACCGGGACGATGATCGCCGTCCTGATCGCCGCAGAGGGGGCGGGGACAGTGGCGCTCGCCGGGCTCGCCGACGCGCGCGGGATCGGCGCGGCGTACTGGGTCGCCGGAATGACCGTGCTCGTCGCCGCCATCGTCGGCTGGGTGATCAAGGAGCGGACCCCGGAGGTGGCCGACATCGACAAGGAGCTCGCCGCCATCGAGCACGGCCTCAAGGGTGCCGACGGGGATCTCGGCGAGGCCGGTCCGGGCCCGGGTGTCGTCGACCAGGAGCGCGACGACGTCGACCAGGGCTCCGCCGGCGTCCCGTAGCTCGGCGCGGACGAGACCGGCCACGCCAAGCCAGCCCGCAGCCGGCAATGCGCCGGTCGTGCGGCGTGTGCCCCTCCGCGACTCGTCCCTCTCCGGTAACGCATGCGGAACTAGAGAGGGACGGGTCACCCAGTTCGTCGACCCTCGCCTGAGTGCGACCTCGCCTGAGTGCGACCTCGCCTGAGTGCGACCTCGCCTGAGTGCGACCTCGCCTGAGTGCGACCTCGCCTGAGTGCGAC
>JBOHEE010000432.1:0-8677 GCA_050700895.1 Nitriliruptorales bacterium
CTGCGGAGGCAGCCATGAGCCGGGCAGCCGCGGCGTGGGTGGTCGTCGGCGCGGTCGGCGCCGGCACCTACCTCATCCGGGCGAGCTTCCTCCTCGTCGCGCACCGCATGCCCAACGTCCCCCCGGCGGTCCGGGAACTCCTGCGCATGATCCCGGCGGCGGCGCTCGCCGCCCTCGTCGCCCCGGCGCTCCTGCGCGTCGACGGAGCGCTTCAGCCGTGGAACCCGCGCCTGCTCGCCGGTCTCGTGGCCCTCGCCGTCGCGGTGTGGACACGCAGCATCCTCGCGACGATCGCGGTCGGCCTCGTCGCCGTCGTCCTCATCGAGCGCCTCCTCTTCTGACCGCAGCTCGATCCTCGGCCGGCGGGCGCCTTTCGTCGGGAGGATGACCGGTCAGGGACGTCGAAGACTCCGACGAGCCTTCATCAGGAGACCGTCCCCATGCGCCTGCGCGCCGCCCTCGTCACCGCCGTCCTCGCCTTGTCCGTCGCGGCGCCCGCCGCGGCCCAGGACGGCGAGGTCACCGTCAAGCAGGAGACGATCGAGTCCTTCGACGGCACGCCGATCTTCACCACGCTGTTCCTCCCGCCGGGGGCGACCGCGGACGACCCGGTCCCCGTCGTGTTCCGCAGCCACGGCTGGGGCGGCAGCGGCGAGCGGGAGGTCAGCGAAGGCAGCACCCTCGAGGTTCTCCTCGACGCCGGCTACGCGGTCCTGACCTGGGACGAGCGCGGCTTCGGCGACTCCGGCGACGTCGCCCACGTCGACTCCCCCGACTTCGAGCGCAAGGACGTCCAGGTCCTCGTCGACCACGTCGCCGCGCTGCCCGAGATCCTCCTCGACGGCCCCGGCGACCCGCGGATGGGCTTCACCGGCGGGTCGTACGCCGGCGGCATCCAGACCGTGACCGCCGCGTTCGACGACCGCGTCGACGCGATCGCGCCCGAGATCTCCTGGGTCGACCTCAACTACTCGCTCTTCCCCGGCGGGGTGCCGAAGTTCAGCTGGGGGCAGCTCCTGTTCGGCGTCGGACTCGCCACGTCGACCGCCGACGGGCTCGACTCCGGCCAGACCGGCAACTACGAGCCGGACCTGTTCCAGGTCTACGCCCGCGGGACCTCCATGAACACGAACGACGAGTTCGTCCAGGACTACTTCCACCACCGCAGCCTCGTCGGCTACGGGGAAGAGAACCCGATCGACGTCCCGACGCTCGTCCTCCAGGGCTCGGTCGACACCCTCTTCAACATCAACGAGGGCCTCGCGATCTACGAGCACGTCCGCGCGAACGGCGCCCCCGCCAAGTACATCATCTTCTGCGGCGGCCACGTCAGCTGCCCCGGCTCGTACGAGGACGCCGGCGACCGCGACCACCTGGACGAGGCGATCCTCGCCTGGTTCGCGAAGCACCTCCGCGGCGAGGACGTCGACACCGGCGCCCCGATCGAGTACCGCACGAACGAGGGCGAGTGGCGCAACCTCGCCGCGCTCCCGGCGCCGGACGGCACGGAGCTGCCCGTGTCGGGTGAGGCGAGCCTGATCTCGACGCCGGTGCCCCAGAACGGCGACCTGCTGACCTCGCAACCGTCGGAGGACGGCGACCCGCACGCGGCGACGTTCGAGGTCGCAGCGGCCGAGCGGCGCCCGCTCGAGCTCGTCGGGATCCCAACCGCCGAGCTGTCGGTCACCGGCAGCGGCCCGGCCGTCCACCTGTTCCTGAAGCTCGTCGACCGCGAGGCGGGCGAGGTGCTGAACCTCCAGGAGGCCGCGGTCCGGGTGACCGATCTCTCGTCGGAGCCGCAGGAGATCGAACTCGACCTCGCCGGCATCGCCTACACGCTGCCGGAGGGCCACCACCTGGACCTCCAGATCTCGACCACGAGCTTCGCGTCGACGAACGCCCGCACTCCGGCGCAGGTCGACGTCGCCCTCGAGGCGGCCATCCCGGTCCGCCGTGCCGGCGGCGGGCTCGCCGGCGGCCCTCCGACCACGCGTGCGGACGAGGCGGAGCTCCAGGCGGTCGCTACGGCGCCGACGGGCGCGCTGCCCACGACCGGCGCGAGCCTGCCGGCGGCCCTCGGCCTCCTCACCCTCGCCCTCGCCGGAGCCCTCCGCCGCCGCCGCTGACCCCATCCCACTCCCCCATCGTGTGAGTGGCGTGTACTCCCCCCGTCGCAGTCACGACGGCCGACTGCGCTCGATCGGGTAGCCGAGAAGCCTCCCCTGGCCCGACGACAACCGCGCGTCGCGAGCCCACCATCTCCAGCGAACCCGGGACCCACCGCGAACCGGCTGGAGAGGACGAACCGATGACCCAGGACCTCGTGATCGCCACCGACGACCTCGTCAAGCGCTACGGCGACATCGTGGCCGTCGACCGCCTGAGCCTGGCGGTGCGCCGTGGCGAGGTCTACGGGCTGCTGGGGCCGAACGGGGCCGGCAAGACGACGACCCTGCGCATGCTCCTGGGGCTGGTGCGCCCCACGTCGGGGCGGGTCAGCCTGCTGGGCGAGCCTCCCGGGTCACCGGAGGGGCTCGCACGCACCGGCGCGCTCGTGGAGACGCCGGGCTTCTATCCCTACCTGTCCGCGCGGGACAACCTGCGCGTCCTGGCCGCACACGCCGGCGCACCGCGCGAACGGGTGGAGGCGGTCCTCGACGAGGTCGGTCTCACGGCTCGCGCCGGCGACCGGTTCGCGGCCTACTCGCAGGGGATGAAGCAGCGCCTCGGCGTCGCCGCCGCACTGCTCAAGGATCCCGACCTGCTGATCCTGGACGAGCCGACCAACGGGCTCGACCCGGCCGGGATGGCCGAGATGCGCGGCTTCATCCGCGATCTCGGCCGGGGCCGGCGCACCGTGCTGCTGTCCAGTCACCTGCTGGCCGAGGTCGAGCAGATCTGCGACCGGGTGGGCGTCCTCAGCCGGGGCCGGCTGGTGCGAGAGGGGACCGTGGACGAGCTGCGCGGCCGTGACAGCCTGCGGCTGCGCGCGGAGCCACTCGGGAAGGCCGCCCGGCTCGTCGGTGCGTTCCCCGACGTCGAGCAGGTCACGGTCGTCGACGGGGCGCTGCGCGTCGCAACGAACCTGGCGTCCGCAGCCGCGATCAACCGCCACCTGGTCGAGGCCGGGATCGCGGTCCTGGAGCTCGGACCGGAGCGGACCTCGCTGGAGGAGGTCTTCCTCCAGCTGACCGATGGACAGGAGGCACGAACATGACACGGAGCATCGCCGCGGAACTGCTCACCCTGAGGAAGCGGGCGAGCACCTGGATCCTGATGGGCATCTGGACCGCGCTCGCCGTCTTCTTCGGCTTCGTGCTGCCCTACTTGACGGGTGCACCGACGCAGGAGCTGCTGCCGCAGAACCTCCACACCGCCGTGATCCTCGGCTTCCCCTTCTTCGGCGGAGTGTTCGCGATCATGCTCGGGGTCCTGGCGATCGGCAGCGAGTACGGCTGGGACACCCTCAAGACCCTGTTCACGCAACGGCCGAGCCGGCTGCAGGTGTTCGCCGCCAAGCTCGCGGCCCTGGCCGTCGTGCTGGCCGCCTTCGTCGTGGCCGTCTTCGCGGCCGGGGCGGTGGCTGGCTCCGTCATCGGCCAGGTCGAAGGTGCGGCCGTCGCTGCGCCCCCCGCCGGGCTCCTGCTCCGCGCGCTGGGCGCCGGATGGCTGATCCTGGCGGCATGGGCCGCGTTCGGTGTCTTGCTCGCCGTGCTCTCACGCGGCACAGCGCTCGCGATCGGCGTCGGCATCGTCTACACGCTGGTCGTCGAGGGTCTGGTCAGCGCGCTCGCCAGCGTGGTCAGCTGGCTCGAGCCGCTCGTCGAGTTCCTCGTGCGGGCCAACGCCTACTCGCTGATCACGCCGCTGGGCCTGTCCCCCCAGGACGTCGCCATCGAGGGCCCGGGCGCCTACTTCGGCCCGTTCGTCGCCGGCCAGCAGGCACTCGTCGTCCTGGCCGCCTACATCGCCGGCTTCGTCATGCTGTCGGCGCTCCTGCTCCGCCGCCGGGACGTGGCCTGAGAGCAGCGGCCCCACGGTCCCCGAACCCTGACCCCACACGCCGCTGAGCGCTACGTTCGCGCCATGGACATCACGCATCGGGGCGACGAACCCGAGAGCCGCTGACGGTGTCGGCCCGGGAGCTCGTCGTCCTCGGCACGGCGAGCCAGGTGCCGACCCGAGAGCGCGACCACAACGGCTACGTGCTTCGCTGGGACGGCGAGGCGATCCTCTTCGACCCCGGCGAAGGCAGCCAGCGTCAGCTCACCCTGGCCGGCGTCTCACCCCGTCACGCTCGACGAAGTCAGCGTGCATCGCCCCGGCCAGGTCTTCGCGTTCGTCATGGACACCGCGTACTGCGACGCGGCCGTCGAGCTCGCCGCCGATGCCGACCTCCTCGTCTGCGAAGCGACCTTCCTGAACGAGCACGCCGACCTCGCAGAGCGCTTCGGCCACCTCACCGCGGCCCAGGCCGCCCGGATCGCGGCCGAGGCCGGGGCGAGCACGCTCGTCCTCACCCACTTCTCCCAGCGCTACCAGGATCCCGGCGCCTACCTCGCCGAGGCGAAGGAGATCTTCGACGACGTCGTCATCGCCAACGACCTCGACCGCATCCCCCTCCCGCCCCCAGCGATCGTGAACCATCCAGGCATCATGCTGCCCAGCCGGCTCACGATCGTGAAGGATCCGGGCGGGATATCGCCCGAACGCTTCACGATCCCGTCAGCTGGATCGCCACCGCGTCAGCAGAGGTCGCCGTCGAGATCGCAGACGAGGCCCTCGGCGGATTCGCCGAAGGTGTCCTGGAACCAGGCGGTCAGCCGGGGCTCGAGGTGCTCCCACGGCACGAACCCGCGGGTGACGCTCGCCGACTCGTCGCCGTCGCGCAGCAGGAGCGTCGGGAAGCCGAACACGCCGAGCCGCTGCGCGAGGGCGAAGTCCGCATGCGTGCGCTCGAGCGTCTCGTCGGTGCGGAGCACCTCGGCGTACTTGACGGGATCGACGTCGAAGTCGTCGAGCAGATCGGGGAACGTGTCGAGGTCGGTGACGTCGAGGCCCTCGGCGTAGAAGGCGCGCTGGACCCGCGCGAACCACCGCAGCGTCTCGGCCGGCGCGATCTCCCGCATCGCCACGACCGCGCGGCAGGACGGCTCGGTGTCGTACACCCAGCCCTCGCGCCCGAGGGTGGCGTGGTCGAAGGGCTGGCCGGAAGCGTCCTCGACCTGCTCCCAGTGGTGGGCGAGGAAGCGCCGCATGCGGTCGTCGAGCGGCTCGGCGCGGTCGCCGGGGCGGAGCCCGCCGGTGATCGTGCGGATCGGGACGTCGTAGCGGCTATCGAGGCGCTCGAGGACCGGGGCGAACCCCCAGCACCAGGAGCACATCGGGTCGCCGACGTAGAGGAACTCGAGATCCGGCGTCGTCGTGTCCTCGGCCATGGATCCTCCGTCCGGACCGGCAGCGGCGTCCTTCCTCCCCTGAAACGCGCCGCCCGCCCCGCTTCGTCCCGACCCTACCGCCGGTCGCCCTGCCGGAGGCCCGGCGGGCAGCGGCCGAGGTCGCGCCAGTCGGCGCCCTGCCGCTCGTTCGCCCGCGCCCCGTCCGGCCACCTGCAGCCACGGTCGAGGAAGTCGGCGAGCCGCGACGGGCGGGACGTCATGATCCCGTCCACGCCGACGTCGAGGAGCCACGCGTAGGTCTCGGCGTTCTCCTCCGACTCGTTCAGCCACACGTGGACCGCGAGCCCGTGCGCGTGCGCGTCGGCGACGAGGTCCTCGGAGACGACCTGCGCCGTCACGGGCCCCAGCGGAAAGGTGATCGGCGGCTGGATCGCGTGGTGCTGGAGGAAGGGGGCGCCGGGTGCCGGGGCGAGCGGCGCCGGGTGGTCCTGGAGCGACCCTCCGGAGGCGGTGAAGAACGCCGCCGTCTCCGCGAGCCCGAGAGCTGTCGACACCTCGGGCGCGAGCGCCTTGAACGTCGCGGTCGCCTGGTCGTGGAACGACACCACGATGACGTCGTCGCTGCGCCCGAACTCCCGCAGGAGCGCGACGAGCTCGGCCTCGTAGCCGGTCGAGTCGGCCTCGGGGTCGTTGTCCACCGTCGTCCGCTTGACCTCGATGTTGATGAAGGTGTCGGGGAACGTCTCGAGGACCTCGCGGAGGGTGGGGATCGTGAAGTCGCTCGGCTCGAAGCCCTTCGGGGGCGGCGTCTCGCCGGTGGCGATGCCGCGGTAGACGTAGTCGGACTCGGGCCGGTCGTGGCACGCGCCGCAGTCGGGCGCGAACCAGTACGCCGCATCGAGCTGCTTGATCTCGTCGAGGGTCAGGTCGTTCACGAATCCGGTCCCGTCGGTGGTGCGGTCGACGGTGGTGTCGTGGATCGCGACCAGTTCGCGGTCGCGCGTGGCGAACACGTCCAGTTCGAGGACGTCGGTGCCCTTCAGCAGGGCCGTCTTGAAGGCGAAGAGCGTGTTCGACGGCGCCTCCCGCTCCCCGCCCTGGTGAGCGATGAGCACGGGGCGCCGCTCCAGCCACGGGTTGTCGAGCGACGTCGCCACCGGGTCGCCCGCCCCCACCAGCGCGAGCGTGAGGAGAGCGACGACAGCGGCGTGGACGCCATGACGACTGGGCACGCAGAGACCCCCGGAGCGGCTTCCGAAGTGTTCGGCACCGTGACGCGCAGCCCCTGCGGCGGGGTACGATCCGCGCATGCCGAGGTACGGCCTCGAGGTCGACGCGCCAGCCCTCGGCCGTCTCGACCCTGCGGCGGGGTACGATCCGCGCATGCCGATGTACGAGTACCGCTGCCGGGCCTGCGGCGAGACCTTCGAGGCGCTGCGGTCCCAGGGTGAGGCCGACGCCCCCGTCGCCTGCTGTCGCGGCCACGAGGACACGATCCGCCTCCTCTCGCTCGTCGCCCGCCCCGCGGGGACCTCCGAACCCGCCGCCTCAGGCGGCGGGGCGTGCTGCGCCGCCGGCTGCGCCTGCGGCAAGAACTGACCCCCAGTGGGACGTCGCGATGTGAGAGGGTCGGACCCCGCCTGGCTGAACCACGCACCTCGGCCGATCGGAGTAGTTGGCCATCCCCCGCCCGGACACCGGCCGTCCGTGGTTCCGGCCCCGGACACATGGCCGTAGGGTCCGCGCCATGTCCCCGGATCGCCCGATCACGCTCGTCATCGCCGACGACAACTCCGGAACGCGGACGCTCCTGCGGACGCTGGCGCGCCGCGACGGGCGCTTCGAGATCGTGGGAGAGGCCGCCGACGGCCTCGACGCGGTCGCGGTCACCCGTGAGGCACAGCCCGACGCGATCCTCCTCGACATCATGATGCCGGTCGTCAACGGGCTCGAGGCGATACCCGACATCCTCGAGGTCGCCGCGCGGACCCGCATCGTCTGCTACTCGGCCTACGAGGGCTACCGGGACGAGGCGATGGACCTCGGGGCGCACGGTTGGTGCACGAAGGGCTGGCCCTGGTCAGAGGTCGCGGCGGCCGTCATCCGCCTCGTCGGTGGTCGCGAGGGGGTCGCGGCCAAGCGCAGTGACCGCGAGAGCGGCTGAGTGATCGACGGACCTGCAGAGAGAGGCGGCGCCGAGCCGACCACCGACGACGTCGACGGACTCACCACGACCGAGGAGGAGATCGGCCGCGCCACTCGGACCAGCCGGGACGAGCCCACCCACCACGAGCGCGCCGACCAGGGATCCTCCCGTCCCGTGCCCGGCCGGGACGAGCACGGCGACCGCGACGGCAACGGCTCGCGGGGACGGGACGCCGGCGCGCTGACGGCGCTCCTCGACGGGCTCGTCGCCGCCGATCGCGGCGACTTCAGCCGCAGGCTCCCGGAAGACCACGCCGGCGTCCTCGGCGACATCGCCGCCGCCTACAACCGCCTCGTCGAGCGCAACCAGGACAACGTCGACGAGCTGCGGCGCGTCGGCCGTCTCGTCGGGCGCGAGGGCAACACCTCGGAGCGCTTCCGCCCGGAGGGCGCAGAGGGAGGCTGGGCCGAGAAGACGGAGGCCATCAACGGTCTCATCGACGACCTGCTGCGGCCGACGACCGAGGTGGCCCGGGTCATCATGGCGGTCGCCGACGGCGACCTCAGCCAGAAGACGGCGCTCGAGTTCGACGGCCAGCCGGTGAAGGGCGAGTTCGCCCGGGTCGGTCGGGCGGTCAACGCGATGGTCGACCAGCTCTCGTCGTTCGCGGCGGAGGTGAGCAGGGTCGCGAAGGAGGTCGGCACCGAGGGCGAGCTCGGCGGCCAGGCCGACGTCCCCGGCGTGTCGGGGATCTGGGAGGACCTCACCGACAACGTCAACAACATGGCGTCCAACCTCACCAGCCAGGTGAGAAACATCGCCCACGTCGCCACCGCCGTCGCCGACGGCGACCTCTCCCAGAAGATCACCGTCGAGGCGAAGGGCGAGGTCGCCGCCCTGGCGAAGACGATCAACTCGATGACCGACACCCTGCGGATGTTCGCCGACGAGGTGACCCGCGTCGCCCGCGAGGTCGGCACCGAAGGCAAGCTGGGCGGCCAGGCCGACGTCCCCGGCGTCGCCGGCATCTGGAAGGACCTCACCGACAACGTCAACAACATGGCGTCCAACCTCACCAGCCAGGTGAGAAACATCGCCCAGGTCGCCACCGCCGTCGCCGACGGCGACCTCA
>JBOHEE010000433.1:0-1611 GCA_050700895.1 Nitriliruptorales bacterium
GCATCGGGCGGGACGGTGACGCCCGCGCCGGCCCTGGCCACCCGGGCGGCCGTCTCCCGCTGGTCGCCGTGCAGCGGGACGAGAACGAGCGGCACGCCCCGAACCAGCGCCTTCGTGACGAAGCCGTGCCCTGCCGACCCGACGGCACACGCGGCGGCATCGAGCAGCGGACCGTGGGGGCCCTGGCCCACCACCACGCCCGGCTCGTCGACCTCCACGCTCCCCGACGTGACCACGAGCCGCACGTCCTCCGCGGCGACGCCCCTCCGACCGTCCGAGGTCCGGACCTGCTCGCCGGCCAGGCCGGCGACCGCTGCTCGCGCGACGGAGGTCTGGACGTTGCCCGCAGTCGAGTCCGTGACGACCACGAGTGGTCCGCCTCCGTCGGGGAGGGGAAGCTCGGTCCAGCCGGGCGGGTCCCACTCGAGCGCCCCGACGAGGAACGTCCGCCGCGGCCAGTCCGGCCGCGGCGGCTCCAGGCCCGGGAGGGTGGCGACGAGACGCAGGACTGGTCCCCCGAGCCCGGTCAGGCCGAGGGCCGCGCGCACCCGCGTCCTGTGCTCACTCCCCTCGGCGAACGACGCCGCCTGCATGCGGCGCTGCTGCCGCTCGAGCAGGCGCCCGACGACGCTTCGCGCCGGGCGCTGACCGAGGCCGACCGGCGGCAGGTGGCGCGAGGGCTCCCAGAGGAAGTGCGGGACGACGTCCACCCACGGGATCCCCGCAAGTTCCGCCGCGAAGCCGGCGCTGCCGACGAGCGTGTCGGTCACGACCGCCTCGGCGTGGGTGTCGCGGAGCAGGGTCGCGAGCGGGCCGGCCATCTGCTCGGCCCGGCCCCACAGGCGCCAGCCGAGGTCCGCGTCACCCTCGTCCGGCTCGAGCCGGGGCAGCTCCAGGAAGGCGAGGTCGCTCGCCTCCACGTCGGCCCGCCAGTCCCCACCGGTGACGACGGAGACGTCGTGGCCTCGCGCACGCAGGGCGACCGCGACCGCCACGACCGGGATGAGGTGGCCGGGGTCCGTTCCCGACACGGCGACGACACGCATCGCCGAGGGACGCTAGCGGCGGACGGCAAGGTCTCCGGCGGAGGACGGGCACGCTCGTCAGGAAGCGCGTTCGCGGTCGGCCTCAGCACACGAGCGCGGCGCGCCAGCCGGCCACGGCCGCGACGACCGCCCGGTCGGCCACCCGGATGGTCGCGCGGAGCGCTTCACCGGACGGGGCACCGTGCCAGTCGGTCACGGTGACGTGGTCGAGCGGGATCCCGAGCTCCCGCGCCCAGGTGTGGGCCGTGATGTCGCGGGCGCGCTCGCGCCCGACCTCGACGATGATCCGGACCCGCGTCGGCTCCGCGCCCACGTTCGCGGCGAGCCAGCCGACCACGGCCGCGGCGAGCGCCCGCTCGGAGACGGTGAACGTGACCGCGTGACGGGAGAGCTCGGCGAGCGCCGCCACGAGCCCGCCCCCGGCGGCGACCCGCTCGGACCCGTCGAGCCGGACGGCCGGGACCGCAGGCGCGGGTTCGACGCTCGCCGCCTTCCGCGTGCGACGACGTCGGGGCGTCACGCCCCGGCACCAGTCCGAGACGACCTCCGCGCGCACGTCGAGGTC
>JBOHEE010000434.1:0-9882 GCA_050700895.1 Nitriliruptorales bacterium
CGGTGGACGCGAGCTCGTCGCGGTCCGCGGGCCAGCGCACCACCGCGTCGACATCGACGGCGGCGCGCGCTGCGTCCTCGGGAGGATCCTCCGGGGTGACGAGCAGGAGGACGGGAAGGCCGATCGCGGCGCCGGGGGCGCCGGGGACGTCGGCGACCGCGAGGACCGGCGGGACGAGCGCACCGGCGGGCCCGTCGACCGACTGCCACCCGGCCACGCTCTCGAGCCATCCCGCCATGGCCTGTGCCTGCGGGCCACGAAAGGACAGGCGGACCGGCAGCGCATCCAGGCTCTGGCTCTCGGGTGCCACGACGTCCATGCGTCCCCTCCCCTCTCGCATGCCGGACGCTACGCACGACCCGGCGTGAGAGGGCCGTGGATGTCTCGCAGCCTGGGGAAAACGTCGGCGATGCGGCCAGGGATATCCTCGCGACGACGCGATCAGGGAGGGGCGCGCAGGTGGAGGAAGCGGAGGGGCAACCCGAGGCTCCGCCAGAGACAGTGGTTCCGGGCCAGCAGCCGCGATCGGAGACCGCCGAGCGGCTCGTCCGCGAGACGCCCGACCGGCTCCCGGACGAGATGGTCGCCGAACTCGCCCGCCGCTCGACGGGCGCGACCGAGGCGGCCTTCTTCGACCTCGACAAGACCGTGCTCGCACGCTCGTCGGCGCTTGCCTTCAGCCGGCACATGTACCGCGACGGGCTCCTCGGAGCCTCGACGCTGCTGCGCGCGATGTACGCCCAGATCACGTATGCCCTCACCGGCGCGGACCACGAGCGGATGGAGCAGATGCGCACGGCGCTGCTCGAGCTCACGAAGGGGTGGGAGGCGGAGCGTGTCGGCGAGATCGTCCGCGAGACCCTGGACGAGGTCATCGTGCCGATCGTCTACGGCGAGGCGCTCGAGCTCTTCGAGACCCACCGCTGGTCGTTCCGGGATCTCTGGCTCGTGTCCTCCTCCGGCGAGGAGATCGTGCGCCCGATCGCCAACCACCTCGGCATCCGTGACGTCATCGCGACGCGCGCGGGCACCGACGAGCAGGGGCGCTACGACGGGACGCTCAAGTTCTACGCGTACGGTCCCCACAAGGCGACCGCTATCCGCCAGATCGCCGAGGCGCGCAACTACGACCTGCGTCGCTGCTACGCCTACTCGGACTCGATCACCGACCTCCCGATGCTCCACGCGGCCGGCCACCCGGTCGCGGTGAACCCTGACCGCGAGCTCCGAGCGGCGGCGCGGGCCATGGAGTGGGAGATCCGCGACTTCCATTCGCCGGTCACCCTGCGCCAGCGCCTGCCGAACAGGCCGTCGACGCCGGTCCTCGTCGGGCTCGGAGTGGCCGCCGTCGCAGGCGTCGCCGCCTGGTGGCTCGGCCGTGAGGACTGACCCCTACGTGTAGTCGCGGTGGTAGGTGATGAGGCCCGCCTCGTCGACGTCGACGAACGACGACCGCGGCAGGTTGTTCCAGCGCCGCCCGCCCGCCGTGTACGACATCGACCACTCGGCGGCGAGGCGGGCGTTCTCCTCGTCCTCGAGCACGCGCTTCATCGTGACCTCGAGCTCCGACTTCGAGCCGAGGAAGTCCTTCAGGTACGCGACGGTGAGGAGATTGCCCTCGTGCGGCGGGTTGTAGGGCTCGTAGTACACGGCCTCCTTCGTGTACATGTCCTCGATCGCTTCGAAGTCGTTCGCCTCCCACGCCGCCATGAGCGCATCCCAGCGCTCCCTCGCACGCCCCATCTCGCCTCCGGCCGCCGCCATCCACCGCGGGCACGTGTCCGAAGCTGCCCGCGCCGGGGCAGGATAGTCGGCGGCGCGTGGCGCCCCTGCCCGCGAGCGCGCCGGGGCAGGATAGTCGGCGGCGCGGGGCGCCCCTGCCCGCGAGCGCGCCATCGCGACCCGGCGGCTGGTCCGGAACTAGGTGGCACTGACCACTCATCCACAGTTTCCACAGACGGCCTGGGGAGAACTCTCAGCAGCATGTGGGACGACCCGCATGGTGGTGGACGAAGCGTGGCGTCCTGTGGATCGCCTGTGGACCGCGCCGTCCGCTTGACTCTCGGTCCAGCACCGAGCGATGACAGCCAGGAGGACAACGGTGCCCAGCACGACGAACGGACTCGATGACGTCGCCGGCGCCATCCGGGAGCGGGAGGACGACACCCGCCGTGCCCTCGAGGACCTCGTCCGCATCCCGTCGATCTCGGCCGCGGGCCACGACCCCGCCGAGGTGGAAGCCTCCGCTGCCGCTACCGCCGAGCTGCTGCGAGACGCCGGACTCGACGAGGTCCGCCTGCTCGAGGTCGGCGACGCCCATCCGTACGTCTACGGCGAATGGCTCGGCGCCGGACCCGACGCGCTGACCGTCCTCCTCTACGCCCACCACGACGTCCAGCCGGTCGGGACGCCGGAGCGCTGGGCGAGCCCGCCGTTCAGCGGCGCCTTCGGTGGCGCCCCGTACCTCCTGACCGGGATCGAGGACCCCGCCACGAACGCGCACGGCGAGGACGAGTCGCTCCACCTCGCCGACTTCACGAACGCCTGCGTCGCGGAGGCCCTGCTCTTCGCGGAGCTCGCGGCTCGGGCGGAGCAGCTCGGGTGACGTCGCTGCTGCAGGAGACGGCGAGCATCGGACGGCGTCCCCGGGAACGCGGCCGATACCCTCCTCCGCGTACCGCTGGGAGGCGTCAGGGTTCCTGGTGGGCCCCGCGGTCTTCAAAACCGTTGAGGGGGTGCTGAGCCCCCTGGCGGGTTCGATTCCCGTCCGCCTCCGCCATACTCACATAACCGCAGGTCAGCGGCCTGTTGCGGCCTCGCCGATGTCGAACTCGATCACTTCCGCCCCCTCGCCATCATCGTCGTGGGGCCGTCGTGGGGCCGTCCCACGGGAGCGATGGGCCGCGTCGAGCTGGCCCATCACGTCGTCCAGGTGACCCTCGAACAGGTGGCCGTACAGGTCGAACGTGGTCGTGATTGTTGAGTGCCCAAGGTGCGCCTGGATGCTCTTTGGGTTCGCGCCCTGAGCGATGAGTAGGGACGCGGCCGTGTGGCGCAGCTCGTGCGGGGTCAGCGCCCCCGGTAGCCCTGCGGCGCGGACGGCAGGCTTCCAGACGTAGCGCCGGAAGTCCGAGTTGCGCAGCGGACCCCCTGAGACGGGCGCGGTGAACACGAGAGCGTCCGGGGTGTCCTCCACCGCCTCGAGGTGGTGGGCGAGCTCTTGGACCACGAAGGGCGGCAGGCTGACCGAGCGCACGGCGTGCGTCTTCGGCGACCCCCATATGAGGTTCGCGCCCACCTCCGTAGCCGCCTCCTCGATGCGCAGGCGGCGGCGCAGCAGCTCGCAGCGCTTGCGACGTAGGGCGACCGCCTCACCGAAGCGGAGACCCCCGTAAGCGAGCACGTAGACGAGGGCGCCGTAGCGCTCGCCGATCGCCTCGGCCAGCTCGTCCACCTGCTCGGCGGCGAGGAAGTGCCGCTCGGCTCGCCCGACCCTGGGCAGGGCGACGCCTCGCGCGACGTTGAAGCGGAGCATTCGGTTCGCGACGGCGCCGTCCAACATCGCAGCCAGCACGTGGAGCAGACGCCGGGAGAAGGGATGGCGCTATGGTGCGCGGTCGTGGGTCACACGACGCCTCGTCCGCTCTGGACTCTCGAGCAGGTCGCTGAGTTCCTGGGCGTGACGCGGTGGACGGTGAAGCGGTACCGCGACAGCGATCCGACGTTTCCGCCGCCGGTCATGCTTTCGGCGCGGACCGTCCGGTGGCGGCCCGACGATCTCGAGGCATGGGTGGCGTCTCGCGTGTCCGCGCCGCCCGCCGCGAAGCCGACTCGGATTCCGCAGGTGAGGCTGTAGCGACGCTGCGGCCCGTTCCTCCTCACTCCGATAACTCCTCACCCCCCCTCCCGACGAGACGTGTCGTCTACGGGCACGACAGCCCGCCTCCCGCCTCCTGCGAGGTGGGGTGGGGGCGGGGAGGTAGGACTGACACGATGAGGCGTCTCAGGCGAAGCGTGCTACCAGTTGCTACGAGATGGGGTTCGATGGGTCGCAGGTTTGGTCTTGAGGTCTATGGAGACGTACCGGCCGCGGCTGCCGTCAACGCGTATGCGGATCGGCACATCACCGAGACTCATCCAGTTGAAGCGCCCTACGGATGGGCGTCTTAGCCCACGCCAGTGTGCGGGGCTCAGGCAACGTCGTCGTGAGGTGGGCCGACCCTCTCGCGGAGCACGCGCTCCCACTCATCGGCCGTTCCGGGCAGCACCACGAGCGGATGCCCCGCCGTCGAGTCCGGACTCACGGTCAACACGATGGAGTCGCGCTTGGCTCGGAGGTTGAGGCTCAGACTCTCCGGATGCTCAGCGTCTCGATCCCGCGACCACTGCCCGACGCTCCCCCATGCGATCGTGTGGGCGACCTGGTGGGCGCGGAGCCTGCCCCGCCGGTCGATGTCGACACCACTCAGTAGGCGCAAGCCCTGAGCAGAAGCGACGGCGTAGAACGTCCAGGCAGGTTCGGCCATCCAGAGGGGGACGAGGTAGCAGTTTCCGGCGTGGTCCCACGGGGGTTCGCGCGACTCCTTGTACGCCCAGGCCACCAGTTCTCCTCGTCCCCGCACGGGAGTCCGACACTGTGGGTCTCCCAAGGCATACCGAAAGCGAAAGCCAGCGTCCAGGGCGGCACGGGCAGCCGCGAGGAGGCCGAGCGGGTCGCGCACGAGCTGGGGAGCGGCGACTTCTCCACGCGGCTCCGTGAGGAGTGCGGTCGCGCCGAGGCGAAGGGTGGCTGCTAGCGGCGACGCTTGAGGGGGTGGCGGCTGTCTTGCCAGCGACCGATGCGAAGACTCAGCCAGAGCATCCCAGCCCCGACCACCATTGCGGCTGCGAGCGGGATGAGGGCCAACGTCCCGGCCTCGTCCAAGTCCTGTATCCCCAAGAGTCTCGCTCCGCCGAGGAACATGACTAGGACAACCGGCAGCCCGGCGAGCCCCACGACGTCGTAGGCATCTAGCCTCCCCTCCGGCTGGAAGACCGTAATCGCGTTCACACCCGCGATCCGCCCGGACACCTTGACGGACTCCTTGGCGTTCTCCACCCACGCCTGGACCTCGAACCAGTCCCCAGGGTTCAACATCAGCGGCGGAACAACGACTCGAGGCGGCAGGTAGGTGACGTCCTCCTTGTCCACAAAGTCGAAGCTCGGCATGGACTCCGAGTGAGCGGCGACCTTCGCGGCCAAGATGCGGGAGTTGTCGTCGCCGAAGATGATCTCGAGGTTCCCGTCGAAGTCGTCCCGCCGTATCGCGATCTTGCCCGTGTTCGCCACTCGCGTGAGGAACACGCGCGCACTCACGACCGGGAGTCCCTTGTAGTTGACGTCGAGTCCGCCTTCTCGGACGAGGCTCCTGTCGAAGACCTCGGTGGACATGATCGTCCGGTACTGAAGTCGCTTCGGACGTCGTTGGTAGTAGACGACCACGATCGCGACCACGGCTGTCGCCACGACGCCGACGATGATGCTCGGCCAGTCCATCCGCCGGGAACTCCTCGCAGGGTGCGCCGAGGGTAGGGACCAGGACGCTTCCCACGTCGGAGGTTCCGTGGAGAGTTCGGGGAATCTGTCAACGCGCGAAGAAGACGGAGCGGGGTCGTCGGAGCGCCGTTCGGTCCGCGATTCGGACCCCCCTCCCCCCTGGGGGTTCCGGGTCCTCGGTCGGGCAGGTTCGAGGCGCGACACTGTCGACCTCGGACGAGGAGGAGCGCCGTGGCCGGCGAGGTCAGCAAGCGAGCGACGTACCACGGTCCCGCGACGCCTGCGTCGATGCTTGTCGCGATGCTCGAGCGCGAGGGGGTCCGGGTCGAGTGGGAACCCCCGCGCGAAGCTCGCGACATGGGCGCCCCCGAGATCATCGCCATCGGTCTCCTCCTGATCGGCGCGGAGAAGGTCATCGACGAAGTGATCGCCCGGTTCCGCGCGCGGTTCGCTGGCGCACGAGTCGAAGTCGAGGACGACGACGGGGAGTAGGCGGGGCGCGTCCACCATGCGACGCACGCGGACCAGTGGAGCCGCCCGAGTCCGGCCCACGCGTAGAGCAGCGCGATCCCGTCGCTTCGCCTGAGCCTGAGCCAACCGGGAGGAGGGTCGTCTCGCCCCGCGAGGACGCGCTTCAGGACGTCGCCCAGGTCGCGAGGAGCCCAGGTCGCCGCGACCCGGGGGCAGCGTCTGGGTCCTAGCCCCGGGCCGTCCCGGGGCCGTCTCAGCATCGAGAACAGTCCGGTAACGACGGGCAGTGGTCGGACGGTGCCGGGTATTGTTTCCGCAGGTCAGCGCAGCCGGTTGCGGTGCGAGGCGTGTGACCTCGTAGCAGCGCGGAGAAGCGGGCGACGGTCTTCAAAACCGTTGAGGGGGTGATGAGCTCCCTGGCGGGTTCGATTCCCGTCCGCCTCCGCCACCGGCCGCTGTCGGCCTGAAGACGTTCGACCTTGCGTAGTCACTCCGGTGCACTCTGGGTAGACAGTCTGCGTACCCCGCCAGATCCGCCACCTGCGGTCCGGCCCACGACGCCTCGACTACGGTGCGTCCCGGCCAGACCCCTCCCGACCGACGTCGGCGAGCCGAGCTTGGAGAGAGCGGTGGATCCTTCGGTCGGTCGGAGGATCGGTCCCCTCGAACTCCGCTTGGTCGGCCTCGACGAAGTGCCGGAGCGGACCGCACGCTGGGCCCGCGCCCTCTTCGCCCCGGTCCCCCATCCACGGGACCCCGGCGCCGGCGGTCTCACGATCGTCTTCACCGCCGATCTCCCCCCGGCCCGTGACCGCTTCCGGCCGCACCCGCTCGGCCCAGCCCCGAACGGGCTCTGGGTCGCGGACCATCGCGGTCGTCAGGCGCTCCTGCCGCTCGCCAATCTCGACCACGAGCCGGTCCTCGTCCACCCCGAGATCGACTTCTTCTTCTTCCACGAGTGGGTCTGCCTGCCGCTCGTCCGCGCGCGGCTGTGGGCCGCGGGCGCCTACCTGCTCAGGGCGGCGGGATTCGCGGTCGACGGCCGCGGGATCGCGCTGACCGGGGCGTCGGCCGTCGGCAAGACGCTCACGGTCCTGCGCGCGGTGCGTGGCGGGGCGCAGTTCCTCGGCGACGACTTCCTCGGCATCGACCGGACGGGCACCGTGTCGCCCCTCACCCAACTCCTCGGCCTGCGCGACGAGGCGCGGAGCCTCGTCCCGCCGCAGTCGCGCGTCATCCGCCAGCAGCGCCCGCGCCGCGCCGCCGTGAGTGCGTCCCGCTGGCTGTCGCGGGTCACCGAACCGTGGCCGCAGGTCTCCATCGGGTTCTCCAGGCTCGCCGACGCGGGCTGGCGGCTCGGTCTCGACATCACCGGCCTCCAGGAGGTATGGCCCGGGCACGCGGTCTCCGCCCCGGTCCCGCTCGCGCTCGTCGTCCTCCTGGGGTCCGGCGAGCGGGCGACCAGCACGCCTCGTCTGGCGGAGCGTCTGGCCGCGCAGGCCCGCCTCGACGTTCCCGCCTGCGCGCTGCTCGAGGACGCCTTCCGGCAGGCGCATCCCTCACCTGCCGGCAACCGTCTGTTTCCTCCGTTCGAGGAGGAGGTCGCGTTCCTGTCGGCCGCCCTGGCCGGGGTCGAAGTGGCGGTCGCCAGCGACGGCGTGGCCGCGGACGCGATCGTGGCGCAACAGGTCGCGCAGGCCTGATGCGTGTCGGCGGGGCCGTCGAACGCGGCCCCGTTCGTCAGTCCCTGTTCTTGCCCTTGCCGCTGCCCGGACCGCCGCTGCCCGGACCGCCGTTGGCCTGGCCGCCGTTGGCCTGGCCGGGAGCATCGCCGGGCTTCCCGGGCGCCGCGTCGGTGTCGGCCGGCGTGTCACCCGGATCGGGATCCCCGGGACCGTCGTCGACCGGATGCGACAGCCCCTCGCCCGAGCCGTCGCCCTGCCCGTCGCTCTCGTCCGGCGTCACCACGTCGCCGGCGGCCGCGCCATCGTCGCCTGACTTGGGCCCGGCCTGACCCGACCGGGGGGCCTCGTCGGACTTGCCCCCGGAGCCGTTGCCGGGCTTGTCATCCGAGGCCGGGTCGCCAGAGTCCCCATCCCCGTCGCCCTCGCCCTCCTCCAGGCCGTCGCCGTGCTGGCGTCCGTTGCCGGGCTGTCCGTGGACCTGCAGGTTGCCGCCGAGGATGGGCCGGTGCTCGTCGGTGATCAAGCCCCACGGGAGGTCGAGCCCGTAGAGACAGCTCGGGGACTCGTCGGGGCTGCCGACCCGGAGCTCGGTCTCGAGAGGGCTCGCGCTGACGACCGGGTCGCCCTGGTACGGACCCTCGAGGAGCCGAACGCGGATGAGGTCGGCGGGGAGGTTGCCCTGTCCGTTGCCGGCCACCTCGACATGGAACCAACCCAGCTCCGCGCCGACGCCCGCCGACTCGACGAGGCGCCCGGCGAAGTTCGCCCATCCTGCCTCGCCGTCGGTGAAGTCGACGCAGTCCACCGCCCCTTCCCAGGAGTGCGCGTCGCTCCTGACCTTCACGCGTCCCGATCCGGCCCCGTTGTCACCGCGCACGTTGAACTCGGCGTGGACGAGTCCCCCGGCCAGGTCCTCGAACGTGACCTGGCCGGTCACGCGCCGCTCGGCGCTCGCCATCGTCGCCTGCACGGCGAGGAGCAGGCCGGCCACGAGGGCGACCGCCAAGAATCGCTTCCAGCGCAAACGAGACCTCTCGGGAAGGAGACGTTTCGCGCATCATCCGCCCTCCGGGCCGAATCCTCCACCCCATGGGCGCCCCGGAAGGAAAGATGACTCGGTAGGGCTAGCCACCGTTGACTACCCGCCCGAACCCGACGTAGCCGTAAGCGATTCCGCGGATACCCGTACTTGAAAGCGGGCCCGTTCCCCGTGTAGTAGTGGCGCCCGTGCCCGAAATGGTGATCGATACCCTGCCCGGGCCGACGTCCAGTTCCGGCTAACTAATCGGGAAGGATCGCGTCTGCGGTGTCGTACGCGTCACACAATGCTTGCGCCACGATCGACTCCCCGGAGCAGTAGACCTCGATAGGAGCGTCAACGCCGGGGTTGTAGCGACCGAGTCGGCTCTCGATCCTCGCATTGAGTGATGCGTGGCCCTCGTCGCGCTCTCCAGTCACGCTCGCCCGCGGGACCAATGCCCCAGTCGGCGTGCCGGAGCCGTCGATGAAGTAGTTGCGCTCACGGGTCGGTCGACGAGCCCGCCCAGGGGAAGGAGACCGAGCACGCCGCGCCGATCGAGGAGCTGCTCGTACTCGACGCGGATGCGCGTGCTGGCCCGGTGGAGGAGCTGGTCGAACGCGTTGAGGTTGACGTCGAGGAACGCGGCCGCGTCCTCGCGGCTCCATCCCTCGAGGTAGCGGAGCCTCAGCGCCACCTGGTGACGCCCCGCGAGGCGACGGAACGCGGCGACCAGGGTGGCGTCGGCCTCGACCAGCCGCACGAGATCGCGTTCGTCGGACGGCTCCGGCAGCCCATCGTCGCCGTCGAAGGCGCATGGCAGCTCGTCGCTGCTCTTGCGGTTGGCGTTGTCGATCGCGAGGCGCAGGGCGATCGTCTTCAGCCACGGCCACATCGGCGCCGAGGTGTCGAAGCGATCGGCGTGGCGGAGCGCCCGCAGCAGCGTCTCCTGGGCGAGGTCCTCCGCGTCGACCACGCCGGAGGTGCGGTGGGAGAGGAGCCAGACGAGTCGGCGGAAGTAGCGCCGGTAGAGGACCTCGAAGGCCTCCCGACGTCCGTCGAGGTGCTGCTGGACCAGCTCGCCGTCGCTCGCGGCACCGAGCGGGGCCGCCGTGGTGACGGTCGATGCCATCGCCTCATCCCATCCCGTGGGTCGCGCGCACGCATGCCTC
>JBOHEE010000435.1:0-15491 GCA_050700895.1 Nitriliruptorales bacterium
CCGCCGCGGCGCTCAGGTCGCGGCGGTCCGCGCGGCCGCCGACGGCGGTGACGAGCCGGCGCCCGTGGTCCTCGCCGATGCGCTCGATGCGGGCCTCGCCGTCGGCGAGGTCCCGTGCGAGCTGGACGAGGATGCCGACGGCGAGCTCGGTGCCGCCCGGGACCGCGGGGGTGGCGCCGTCGGTTGCCTGTTCCCTCGCGACGTAGACGCGCGCCGGCCGGCCGCCGGCCGGGTGCTTGCGGCGGCCGATGACGACGAGGCCCGCGTCGGCGAGCGTGTCGAGGTGGTTGCGCGCGACGTTGGGGTGGATGCCGAACATCTCGGCGGCCTCTTTCGCGCTGACCGGCTCGCCGATGGCGCGCAGCCGCCGGTAGATGCCGGCGCGGGTCGGCACGGAGAGGGCATGGGCGACCGAGACCCCCTCGTCGGGGACGTCTCGGATGTCCTGCCGGAGCGCCTCTGCCATTTCCCACCATGTTTACGGCGGCCGGCCGAGGTTACCCCGGGGGAACAGTGGAAACCGTGGAAACCTCGGGACGGGCTCGGCTGCCACGAGCCTCGGATCGGCCGCACCTGACACGTGAATAGCGTCGCGACCACCAGATGTTGTGTGCGCGAGCGGTTCTCATCCCCAGGGGCGCCGGCGTCAGCCGGCATGAGATGCTGACATCGCTTGGCAGTGAAAGGGGCGACCGCCGGGGTACCGGCGTGACCGTGGGGCTGGCGGTTCCGCGCCGACTCTCCCGTCTCCAGTCGCTGCGTTTGCGACTGGAGACGTGGATCTTGCGCCCAAGAGCCGAGCACGTGTCCCTAACCGCCCGCGAACGGCGGCAGGAGCACGACCTCGTCACCAGCCTCAACCTCTACCTCGCCAGCGTCTTGGCCCACGCGCTCGCCGTTCACGAGGACCTGTGATCGCGCCAGCCAGGACGTGAACGGCTCGCCGAACCGATCCCGCAGCTCCGCGAGCACGTCGGGCACGGGGCCCGGCTCGACCGTGGTGCGGTCGAGGCCGGCGGCGTCAGCGAGACCGGCGAAGATGCGCACCTCCACCGGCCCGTCGTCGCCTCGACCCCGCATACGGCGTAGCCTGCCAGCCCGGAAGGAGGCGCGGTGCATCTGCTCGTCCTCACCGACCGGACCGGCGGCGGCAAGTCGCTGCTCGGCGCCCTCGAGTACCTCGACCACACCCTCCAGGACGCGCCGCTCGATCCCTCCTCGATCGCCGGCCTCTCGAACTGCGACGTGGTCGTGATCGACGCGACGAGCGACCTGCGCGAAGCGGCCGGTGCCTGTCGGGCCGTCGCCGTCCACGACATCGTCCGTCCGGTGCTCGTGGTCATCTCCGAGGGCGGCCTCGCCGCGCTCAAGGCGACCTGGGGGTTCGACGACTGGCTCCTGCCGCACGCCTCGCCGGCGGAGGTCGAGACGAGGCTCCGGCTCGTGAGCGACCGCGCCGCGACCATCCGCAGCGACCGCACGGCGAAGGTGGGCGACCTCGTCGTGGACGAGGACAGCTACCAGGTCCGCCTCCGCGGCCAGCCCCTCGACCTCACCTACAAGGAGTTCGAGCTCCTGAAGACGCTCATGAGCAGCCCCGGCCGGGTCTTCACCCGCGACGTGCTGCTCCAGGAGGTGTGGGGCTACGACTACTTCGGCGGCACCCGCACGGTGGACGTCCACATCCGCCGCCTGCGCGCGAAGCTCGGCCCAGAGTACGAGTCGATGATCGGCACGGTGCGCGGCGTGGGCTACAAGGTCGTCCCCGAGGCGTCGGCCAACCCCCGCGACGAGCGCGTCACGCCGCCGGTCTCCGACTGAAGGCCACGTCCTCCCACCGGCGCACGAAGCCCTCCGACGCGTAGAGGCGCACCGCCTCGGAGTTCGCCTCGTCGACCCAGAGGATCACGTCGGTGCGGCCGCGTCGGCGCAGGTGCACGAGGCCCGCCCGCAACAGGGCGCGCCCGAGTCCCAGGCCCTGACAGTCGGGATCGACGACGAGGTGGTAGACCTCACCGGTGTCCGCGTCCCGGCGCTTCGTCCAGTGGATGCCGGCGACGTCGTCGTCGCGCCCCGACGCGACGACGAGGTCCTGGGCATCGAACCAGTCGCGCTCCTGCAGGGCAGCGAACCGGGCCGGCTCCCATGCAGCATCCGGGGTGCCCTCGTACGCCCTTGCGAGAAGCCCGACGACGGCGTCGTCGTCCTCTCCCGGCCGGAAGGAGCGCAGCCAGATGCCTCCGGGAGGGTCGGGGTCGGCGGCGTAGTCGGCCACGCCCCGACCCATGACGAAGAGCCTGCGCACGACGGCGAATCCCGCCTCCGCGGCCACGTCGACGTCGCCCTGGTCCACGTCGCGCATCCAGACGGTCACGGGCGCGTGGTCCACGAGCGCAGCGAGGAGGACTCGGGACGCCTCCGCCGCGCCGGGCCGCAGCCGGTCGACCGCCAGATCCGCCACCGCCTCGTCACCGCCTCCTCGGACACCGGCGTAGCCGACGATCTCCCCCTCCGTGGTCGCGACGAGCCCTCGCCATCCCTTCACGGGACGCTTGTCGCGCGCCTGCCCGAGCGCGACCTGCTCCGATTCGTCGACGACTGGCGCTCCCACGACCTCGCTGGCGGCGACGAGGAAGGCGAGCGCGTCGGCCGCCGTGTCGGCCGAGGCGACCTCGACCACCCCGACGGACGCTTCCGCGCTCCCTGGCATGGACGACCTCCCGGCCCGAGACTACGGCCCGCGTGGCGGGCGCCGGGAACGGCGGACGGTCGCTGGCAGGTGCATCCCCCGCTCGGTAGCATCCGCCTCCGCGTGAGGCGGGCAGCGCAGGCGTTGGGCCGCTAGCTCAACTGGCAGAGCATCGGACTTTTAATCCGCTGGATGCAGGTTCGAGTCCTGCGCGGCCCACCGGAACGTCCACGCGGGACCTGGAGCTGTGGAGCAGCTAGGAGTGCTCGTCACCCTGTCAAGGTGAAGGTCGCGGGTTCGAATCCCGTCAGCTCCGCTCATCGAAGGACCGTCAGGGAGGTCCCGACCCGGGTCGGGTAGCTCAGTTGGCAGAGCACGCGACTGAAAATCGCGGTGTCGGCAGTTCGATTCTGCCCCCGACCACCACCCGCTCCTCGCCGACGGCGGTCACTCGCTGGCTTCGTCGTCCTCCACTCCTCGTCCGTGCACCCCTGCGGGGGGTCGGCGGGCGCGTCCTCTTCAGGACGTCACGCGCTTGACCTCGCTCACGAGCAGCTCGGGGTCGACCGGCTTCGTCACGTAGGAGGCGGCTCCGGCCGACCACCCCTGCCACTGGTCCATGTCGCCGGCGAGTGCGGTGAGGAGGATCACCGGGATGTCGCGCAGGTGGGGATCGGAGCGCAGACGCCGGGTCACCTCGAAGCCGTCCATGCCCGGCATCATGACGTCGCAGATGATCACATCCGGGGTCTTCGCCCGTGCCGCGGCGAGACCGCTCGCCCCGTCGCTCGCACCGGTCACGGTCATCCCCCGCACGCTCAGCGCCATGTCGAGCATCTGGCGAATGCCCGGCTCGTCGTCGACGACCAGAACCGACAGCCGACCCTTGCGGCGGAACATCCCCATCCGGACTCCTCCCTGCCCCCGCCGGAGCCTAGGAGCCTGGTGCTCGACGTGGTGTGCGCATGGGCGAGGACAGGTCGTCATCCGGCAAGGCGCGGCGAGTGCCGCGTAGCGAGCGCTGCGCAAGCGAGTCGGCAACGCCGCCAGGGGCGATCTGGACCGCCCAGGCGTGCGCCGAAGTCGGGCACCAGCCTCCTAGGACGCAGAACGCCCCCGGCTCGCGCCGGGGGCGTTGCACGTCTTCCTGGCCGTGGCTCAGGCGGGAGAGACGTTCGAGGCCTGCGGCCCCTTCTGACCCTGGGTGACCTCGAACGTGACCTTCTGGCCCTCCTCGAGCGTCTTGTACCCGGGCATTTCGATCGCGGAGAAATGGACGAAGAGATCCTCTCCGCCGTCATCCGGCTGGATGAAGCCGAACCCCTTCTCCGAACTGAACCACTTGACCGTTCCCTGTGGCATGGATTTCCCTTGCGTTTGCGAAGGTCGCCCCTGCTGCCCCGGACTGCTGCCGTTCTCTCAGCGGGCGACCGTGGTACGCCGCCGCACGACCGTTGCGTGCGTGATCGGCGGCTTCACGCTACCACCCCGACCCGCCCTCGGCAGGAGCGAAACGGCTTTGAGCAGACCGGTCTGGGCGGCCCGGCCCGCCACCCCGATGGAGCCGCTCGTCGGGGGGGCGCGGGCCGACGTCTGCGTGGTCGGACTCGGGGCCGCCGGACTCGCGGCGGCCCACCACGCGACCGTGCGTGGACGGTCCGTCATCGGCCTCGACGCCGGCGACATCGGCGACGGGGCATCCGGCCGCAACGGGGGCTTGCTGCTCGCCGGCGCCGCGCCGTTCCACCACCGTGCGGTCTCGACGTGGGGCCGGGAGCGGGCGACAGCCATCCGTGCCGCGACCCTCGCCGAGCTCGACCGGGTCGTCGCGGACCACCGAGGCGCCGTCCGGCGCGTCGGCAGCCTGCGGATCGCGGCCGACGCGGCCGAGGTCGCCGACTGCGAGGCCCAGCTCGCGGCCCTGCGCGACGACGGCTTCCGGGCGGAGCGGTACGAGGGCGCCGAGGGCCGCGGCATCCTCCTCCCCGACGACGCGGCCTTCGACCCGGCGCGGCGTTGTGTCGAAGCCGCGGAGCGGGCGCTGGAGGCGGGCGCCTCCCTCCACCCCCGCAGCCGCGTCGCCCACGTCGCGACGGGCCGGGTCATGCTCGAGCGGGGCGAGGTCCGCTGCGACGCGGTCGTCGTCGCCGTCGACGGCGCCCTCGAGCAGCTCCTGCCGGAGCTCCGCGGACGCGTGCGCAGCGCCCGTGCGCAGATGCTCGCGACCGCGCCGGCCGAGTCGCGGTGGCCGCGTCCCGTCTACCGCCGCCACGGCTGGGACTACTACCAGCAGCGCCCCGACGGGCGCGTGGTCCTCGGCGGCTTCCGCGACCGTGGCGGGGACGCGGAGTGGACCACGGATCCCACGCCGACCCCGCACGTCCAGTCGCACCTCGACGCGTTCCTCCGCGAGGAGCTGGCGGTCGCCGAACCGGTCACGCATCGGTGGGCGGGCATCATCGGCTTCACCGACGACGGGCTCCCCGTGGTCGAGGAGGTCCGCGACGGGGTGTTCGCCTGCGGGGGCTACTGCGGGGCAGGCAACCTCATCGGGCCGGTCGCCGCGCGGGCGCTCGTCGATCTCGCGATCGACGGCTCCTCGCCGGTCGCCGTCCTCCTCGGGGGCTGATTGGTCGGGGGCCTGCGTTCCGCGCAGCAGCGAGAGACTTGCGTGGCTGCGCTCCACTCCCTGAGGCCCCCGAACCCCCATTCCTGCGCTACGCCTCCGCATCGTTCTCGGGACGTTCGGCGCGCTCCAACAGCGACTCGACCTCGCGCCTGCGGTAGCGGCGGTGGCCGCCGAGCGTGCGCACGGGGTCGAGCTTGCCGGCGGCGGCCCAGCGGGTGATCGTCTTGGGGTTCACCCCGAACATCCGCGCGACCTCGCCCGGCGTGAGCAGCTCGTCGCTGTTCTCCGCCATCCCACCCGCCTTTCCGGCACCGGTCCGATCATGGACCTGTCGCGTTCGGGAGGAAAGACCGTTCCGCGCCATTTCTTCCCATCCGTTCGGACCAGGGACGCTTCGCCACAACGGGTCAGGCACGGCGTCCGATCGGCGTAGCCCGACGTGGGGCTCGGGGTACTCCCACGGCAGGTACCGCTCGGGCTGGGGGCACGGCGTCCGATCGGCGTAGCCCGACGTGGGGCTCGGGGTACTCCCACGGCAGGTACCGCTCGGGCTGGGGGGCCGGCGTCCGATCGGCGTAGCCCGACGTGGGGCTCGGGGGCTCAAGGAGCGGAGCGCAGCCAGGCAGGTCTCTCGCGGCTGCGCGGGGCGTAGCCCCCGAAGGAAGCGATCAGTTCGCGCGGTGGTGGTAGCGCAGCGACTGCCAGCGGGCCGAGACCGTCTCGTAGCCGACCGTCGCCGCCATGGCGTCCCCGCGCTCGAGATTCGAGATCGACTGCCAGAGCTCCTCGCACGACAGGTCGGTGGCGAGGTCGCCGGCCGGGACGAGCTCGGCGACGCCCCCGTAGTCGAGCTCGAGGAGGCTGTCCTCGTCGAAGCTCGCAACCCAGTCCACGAGGTCCGCGATCGCCTCGACGATGGGCTCCGGGTCCTCGATCGCCTCCTCGATGACCTCGATGACGCGGTCCAGCCGGTCGAGCGCGAGTGCCGACGTCGTGAGGTAGACGAGCCGCGGACCGCTGCCCTCGGGTGGATCGACGAAGTGGCGCTCGTGCGGCTCGAAGGCGACGAACCAGCGCAGGGGGATGGCCCAGGGCGACTCGCGGATGTGGGGCGGCCGTTCGAGGCGCTCGACCTCCGCAACCGCCGCCCGGGCCTCGCCGAGTGACACGAACGCGTCCACGACGAGGTCCGGGACGAGCTCCCGGAAGGCGAGCAGCGCGACCGCGTGGCGCTCGGCGACCTGCAGCGGACAGAGGTGGACCCGCCGCCCGACCCGCCGGACGAGCGCCGCCTCGTGTCCGGTGGGGGCGCGCCGCGTGACGAGTCGGCTCGCGGCCAGGGCCGCCTCGGTGCTGATCGCCACGCCGGCGCTCAGCCCCCTGCCGTCGGCGACGTACCTGCCCCACCGCTCCCGATCACCCGGCGGGAACGCGTCGAGGGGCTCGAAGATGCGGAGATAGGCGCAGGGCACCATCCGGGACGTTCTCCACTCCGTCGGCGCGCCGCACCGTACACGCACGGCCATCGCCGGACGGCACTAGGTTGTGCGGTGGCGGCGTCAACGCGGCGGCGATCCCGCCGGGCGCCGCGACCGGCGAGTCGTCACTCGCCACCCGGGTCGCAACATGACCAGGAGGAGCCATGACCACGTCGTTCGCCGGCCCGTTCTCGAGGTTCGCGGGACACGAGCAGGTCGTCTACGCGGAGGAGGAGTCGGTCGGTCTCCGCTGCATCGTCGCCATCCACTCGACCGCCCTCGGACCATCGCTCGGAGGCACCCGCTTCTACCCGTACGAGTCCGAGGAGGACGCGCTCGTCGACGTCCTCCGGCTCTCGCAGGCGATGACGTACAAGGCGGCGTGCGCCGGCCTCGACCGTGGCGGCGGGAAGGCGGTCATCATCGGCGACCCCGAGGTCGACAAGACCGAGGCGCTGCTCCGCGCGTACGGACGTGTGGTCGCGAGCCTCGGTGGGCGCTACATCACCGCCTGCGACGTCGGCACCTACCCGGCGGACATGGCGGTCGTCATGCGGGAGACGCGGTGGGTCACCGGCATGGACCCGGCGCACGGCGGCTCGGGCGACAGCGGCATCACGACCGCCCACGGGGTGTTCGTCGCGATCCGGGCGGTCGCCGAGCACCTGTGGGGCGATGCCGATCTCGGTGGGCGGCACGTCGCCATCCAGGGGCTCGGGAAGGTCGGGAGCCGCCTCGCGCAGAACCTCAGCGACGCCGGCGTCAAGCTCACGGTGGCCGACGTCGACGAGGCGGCGCTGGATCGGGCGGTCAGCGACTTCGGCGCCGAGGCGGTCGCGCCCGACGAGATCTACGACGTCGAGGCCGACGTCTTCTCCCCGAACGCCCTCGGCGCGGTCCTCACGCAGACGACGATCCCGCGCCTCCGCGTCGCTGCGGTCTGCGGCGGCGCGAACAACCAGCTCGGCACCGTCGACGACGCCGCGCGCCTCCAGGAGGCCGGGATCCTCTACGCGCCCGACTACGTCGTGAACGCGGGCGGGCTCGTCCAGGTCACCGACGAGATGGAACCGGGCGGGTACTCGGCGGAGCGGACGCTCACGAGGACCGACCGGATCGGTCCGACGCTCCTGCGGATCTTCGCGCTCGCCGCGGCGGGCTCGACGACCGAGGTCGCCGCCGAGCGGGTGGCCGAGGAGCGCATCGCCGCCGTCGGCGGCCTCCGCTCCTTCTGCCTCCGCTAGTTGGCTAGACGACGAGGCGGTCGGCTGCGTCGGAGGTCGGGCTGACCGGGTCCTCGGCGTCGGGGCGGACCGGAAGCGTCACGCTGAAGGCGGTGCCGACCCCCGGTTCGGACTGCACCTCGACCTCCCCGCCGTGGGCGCCCACGAGCGTCTTCACGATGTAGAGCCCGAGCCCGACGCCGCTCTTGCGCGTGCCGGTGGCCTGACGGAAGCGCTCGAAGATCTCCGCGAGGTCCTCGGGCGGGATGCCGCGCCCCCGGTCCTTCACGTGCACGATCACCTCGGTCGTCCCGCCGTCGACCGCCACCTCGATGGGACTGCCCGCCGGCGAGTACTTGACCGCGTTCTCCAGCAGGTTGCCGAAGATGTGGCGCAACGCCTCCGGGTCGCCGTAGACGGTGGCCGGACCGACGACATCGAGGCGCAGCTGGCGGCTGCCGCCCTCGCGCCCGACGGCGGCGCCGCGGACCTCCTCGACGAGCTGCTCGAGCAGCGGGTGGACGTCCACCGGCTCGCGATGGAGCTCCGCGCCGGCCTCGATGCTCGTCGAGCGCAGCACCTCCTCGACCATCCTGAACAGACGCTCCGCCTGATCCTGGATGGAATCGAAGGCCTCGACACGCTTCTCGGAGTCGAGCCGCTCCCAGTGCTGGCGGAGGATCTTCGCGAAGCCCATGATGGCCGTGAGGGGGCTCTTCAGGTCGTGGACCATGGTCGCGACGAACTCGCTGCGCAGCTCCAGGACGTCGGCGAGCCGGCGCGCGGTCGCCCGTTCCTCCTCGTAGCGCCGGGCGTTCGCGATCGCCGTCGCCGCCTGCTCGGCGAAGAGCTCGACGGACCGCAGGTCGAGGGCGCTGAAGGCCGGCGAGTCGTGGCCGCGGGCCAGACAGAGGACCCCCTGGAGATCGCCGTCGCTCGCCAGCGGCGCGACGATGGCGGATCCCCGCTGCGGCCCATGGCCCCCGTCCACCCCGTCGACGAGAAGTCGGGCGGTCAGCGCCGCACCGACCTCACCGGCGACGCCCTTCCCGAGCTGCTCGATCGCGCCGACCGGGGCGCCGTCCGCGCCCTCGCTGACCACGACGCGCAGGTCCTCGTCCTCGCGCAGCAGGACGGAGCCCTTCGTGGCCCGACTGAGCGCGAACGCCGCATCGAGGACGATCGCGGTCACCTCGTCCACCGTGAGGACCGAGTTCACGAGCCGCCCGACCCGCGCCAGCGTCTCGAGATCATCGACGCGCGACTCGAGCGACGCCGTGAGGACGTCGCGGTCGACGACAGCCCGGGTCAGCGTTCGCAGCGACCGCTCCTGGTCGATGACGTACAGGATGAACGCGACCGACAGGCCGAGGAACGCCCACCGGAGCCCCGGGGTGTCCGGCACGAGCTCCGACAGCGGAGTGTCGGTGAAGGCGAGGACGACCACGGCGGAGACCGCGAGGAGGAAGAAGCCGGCGATCGCCCACAGGCGCCAGCGCCGCCGCTCGAGCTCCTCGAGCGAGTAGGGAGCCGCGGCCAGAGCGGCCGCTGACGGGGTCGCGCCGTCGGCCAGCCCGTCCCCAGCCGCCGGGGACCCGCTCACGGCAAGTCCCCCCATTCCTCTCCCTCGCTCCCGGTCCCGTTCACGATCCGGATGCTGTCGCCCGGACGCACCTCGCCCGCCACCCAGGCGGGCACGCCCCGTCCCACGAGCAGTTGCACGGCTGCGTCAGCCAGTTCCGCAGGCACGACCGCGACCATACCGACACCCAGGTTGAACGTGCGCCACATCTCCTCCTCGGCAACCGGACCGAGCGACTGAAGCACCCGGAACAGAGCAGGCCGCTCCCAGGTCGCCGCATCGACCACCGCACCGCTCCCGTTGGGAAGGACCCGCGGCAGGTTCCCCGGCAGCCCACCGCCCGTCACGTGACAGAACACGCGGACGTCGACCGCCTCGAGGAGCGCCAGGCAGTCGCCCGCGTAGATGCGCGTGGGCGCGAGCAGCGCGGCGCCGAGCGGCTCCCCGAGGCCGTGCTCGGCGTCGAGGTCGACGTCCTCGACGAGACGCCGCACGAGGCTGTAGCCGTTGCTGTGGACGCCGCTCGACGCCATCGCCACGAGGAGGTCGCCGACCTCGACGCGATGCGGGCCGAGCATGCGCCCGTGCTCGACGACGCCGACCCCGAAGCCGGCCAGGTCGAACGCGTCCGGCTCGAGCAGGCCGGGATGCTCCGCCGTCTCTCCGCCCACGAGGGCACAGCCGGCCAGGCGGCACCCCTCCGCGATCCCGCTGACGATCCGGGTCACGCGATCCGGGTCGAGCTTGCCGACGGCGAGGTAGTCGTTGAAGAAGAGCGGCTCCGCGCCCGAGACGACGATGTCGTCGACGACCATGCCGACGAGGTCCTGACCGACGGTCTCGAGGACGTCGAGTCGTCGCGCGAGCTCGACCTTCGTGCCGACGCCGTCGCTCGAGCTGACGAGCACCGGCTCCTCGTACCGGGACGCGTCGAGGGCGAAGAGCCCGCCGAAGCCGCCGATGCCACCGAGGACCTCGGGTCGCCGGGCGCGTTCGAGCACCGCGGACAGCTGCTCGACCGACCGTTCCGCCGCGTCGAGATCCACGCCGGCGGCGGCGTAGGTGACGGGCTCGTCAGGGGTGCTCACGAACCGAGGACGCTATCGAGCATGCCCGTGCGTCGCACGCGCATCGGAAGGCGGTCAGTCCGGCCGGCGGCAAGGAGTAGCGTGCGCCGCTCCAAACGACCACCACCCGTCGGTTTGATCCGTCTCTCCTGGCGACGGCTCGAAACGAGGAGATCGCCATGGGAAGGGAGAGCGCGTGAGCGACGCGGCGACGACCGAGGCGCGTCCGCCTGCCGGCGCCCTCGGAAGCAACTACGCCAAGCTCTGGACGGCCAGCGCCATCTCGAACCTCGGCGACGGCATCGACGGCGCCGCCCTCCCGCTTCTCGCCGCGTACCTCACGCGGGATCCGCTGCTCTTCGCCGGTGTCGCGGTGGCGGGGCGGCTGCCGTGGCTGCTGTTCTCGCTCCAGGCGGGCGCGATCGCGGACCGCGTCGATCGCAAACGGCTCATGGCGACGGTCAACGTGATCCGGTTCGGGCTCATGGGCGCGCTCGGCCTGGCCGTGCTCGGCGACTGGGCGACGATCTGGCTCCTCTACCTCGTCGCCTTCGGCCTCGGGGTCGCCGAGACGCTGTTCGACAACGCCGCGCAGGCGCTCATGCCGGCGCTCGTTCGGAAGGCGCAGCTCGAGCGGGCGAACGGGCGCCTCTACGGCGCCGAGATCGTCACGAACCAGTTCGCCGGCCCGCCGCTCGGCGGCCTGCTGTTCGCCGTCGCCATGTCGTTGCCGATCCTGCTCGATGCCGGGACGTTCCTCGTGTCGGGGCTGCTCATCTTCGCGATCTCGGGCAGCTACGTCGCCCGCGGCGCGACCGCGCCGGGGGCGACCGCCCCGGGGCCGCGGCGCCGCATGCGGCAGGAGATCGGCGAGGGTCTGCGCTGGCTGTGGAACCACCGCGTCCTGCGCGCCCTCGCGCTCATGCTCGGACTCGCGAACATGATGGGGATGGTCGTCTTCTCCGTCTTCGCCCTCTTCGCCCTGGACGTCGTCGGCGTCAGCGAAGTCGGCTTCGGCCTGCTGCTGACCGCGACCGCGGTCGGAAGCTTCGCCTCCAGCCTCGTCGCCGGACGGGTCGCGGATCGGATCGGGCGCGGCCCGGCGCTCATGTGGTCTGTGGTCGGGTTCAGCCTGCCCATGATCGTGCAGGGCGCGTTCCCCAACGTCGTCGTCGTCGCGGCGATGGGCGTCGTCTTCGGCTTCTTCGTCGTCCTCTGGAACATCATCACGGTCTCGCTCCGCCAGTCGATCATCCCCGACGAGCTCCTCGGCCGCGTGAACAGCGTCTACCGCTTCTTCGGCTGGGGCTCCATCCCGATCGGCGGCCTGCTCGGCGGCCTCCTCGCACAGGCCTTCGGGCTCCGGGCACCGTTCTTCGTGGCCGGTGCCGTGACGCTGCTCGCGCTCGTCGTCTTCCTCCCGGTCGTGAACACGCGCACGATCGAGGAAGCCCGCGCCGCGGCCGCGGCCGATGAGGGGACCACTGGCACCGACGGCGAGCACTAGCCTCGCGACCATGCCGCTCGAGGTCCGTCCCGTCCCTCCCGGCGACCATGAGGTCGCCCACGCCCTGCGCGTCCAGGCGCTGTCGGGGCGCCACATCCCCTACCACGCCGAGCGCCCCCAGCCCGTCCCCGGCCGCGACGTCGAGCTGGGCGCCTACGACGGAGGGCGGCTCGTCGCGACCGTGACCGCCTGGGAGTTCGGGCAGTGGTTCGGACGCCGCGAGGTCCCCATGGGTGCGGTCACCGGGGTGGCGGTCGCGCCCGACCGCCGCGGCAGCGGGGCGGGCGGGGCGGCGATGCGCGCCCTGCTCCCGGCCATGCGCGAGCTCGGTTTCGCGGTCTCCACCCTCTACCCCTCGACGGCGCGCTTCTACCGCGGCATGGGGTGGGAGATCGCGGGCGTGTGGTCGACGGCGAAGGTCAAGAGCCGCAGCCTCGCGGAGGTCCCGCCCCCGACCGACACGACGGTGCGACCGGCGTCGCTCGACGAACGCGAGACGCTGGTCGCCGTGTACGACCGGGCTGCGCCCGACCACGCCGGATGGCTGGGACGGCGCGGCGCGTGGTGGGACCTCGCCGCGTGGCGTGCGCGCCGCGACGAGGACACGCCCCGGCACGTCTACGTGGCCGAACGCGCGGGCGAGCCGGTCGGCTTCATCCGCTACGAGCACACGACCGAGGACCCCCAGGCCTACGGGTTGAAGGTCGAGGACCTCGTCGCTCTCGACCGTGACGGGATCGTGGCACTCCTCCGACTACTCGGATCGAACCGAACGATGACGGCGACGATCGAGCTCCGGAGCGGCCTCGCCGATCCGCTGTTCCATCTGCTCCCTGAGCAGGATCTCCAACCGGACTTCTCGTGGCGGTGGATGACCAGGCTCCTCGACGCCCCCGCGGCCATCGCGGCCCGGGGCTACTCGCCGAGCATCGCCGCCACGGTGCCGATCGAGCTCGTCGACCCGCTCGCGGAGTGGAATGCGGGACGCTGGACCCTCGAGGTCTCGGGCGGCGAGGGCAAGCTCACCCCCGGAGGCGACGGGCACGTTCGCCTGACGGTCGGGGCCCTGAGCACGCTCTACACCGGCTGGACCGCGCCCCGACAGCTCGCTGCCCTGGGGCTGCTCGAGGGCGCGACGGCAGCGGACCTCGACCAGCTCGCAGCCGCCTTCGCCGGCCCCCTGCCATGGTGCCCCGACTTCTTCTGACGACCAAGAGGAGCGACACATGGCCGATGTCACCGGTGAGGTCACCGAGCTCATCACCGAGCTCATCCGCAACGCCTGCGTGAACGACGGCACGGTGGAGTCCGGGCAGGAGGTCCGAAACGTCGAGACCTTGCGGGCCTGTCTCGACGGGACCGGGATGGACTTCGAGATCTACGAGTCCGAGCCCGGACGGCAGAGCATGGTCGCGCGCATCGAGGGGAGCGATCCCGACGCACCGTCGCTCATGCTCATGGGCCACACCGACGTCGTCCCGGCCAACCCCGACCGCTGGCAGCGCGACCCGTTCGGCGGCGAGGTCGTGGACGGCGTCGTCTGGGGCCGCGGCGCGGTCGACATGCTGAACCTCACCTCGTCCATGGCGGTCGCGATGCGCCGGCTCGCCGACTCGGGCTTCACGCCGAACGGCGACCTCGTCTACCTCGGCGTCGCCGACGAGGAGGCCGGCGGGAGGTGGGGCGCGAAGTGGCTCGTCGAGAACGAGCCCGACGCGGTCCGCACCGACTGGGTCGTGACCGAGTTCGGCGGCCCACGGATCCCGATGTCGCCGCCGGACGCGCCGGCCCTGCCGGTGGCGGTGGCGGAGAAGGGCGCCTTCTGGGGCACGATGCGGATCACGGGCACGCCCGGTCACGGGTCGATGCCGTTCCGCTCCGACAACGCCCTCGCGACCGCGGCGGAGGCGGTGCGCCGGATCTGGAGCTACCGGCCGCCTGCGGCCATCGGCGAGGTGTGGCAGCGTTTCGTCGACGGGCTCTCCCTCCCCGACGAGCTGCGCACGGCGCTCGTCGAGCCTGCTGCGCTGGACGCCGCACTTGAAAGCATCGATGACGTCGGGCTCGCGCGCTTCATCCACGCCTGCACGCACGAGACGATCGCGCCGAACGTCATGCATGCCGGCGTGAAGACGAACGTCATCCCCGACACCGCGGTGGTCGACCTCGACATCCGAACCCTGCCCGGGACCGACGAGGGTGCGGTTCGCGAGCTCCTGGCCGACGCCCTCGGTGATCTCTCCGACCGGGTCGAGATCGAGTTCTGGACCGCCGACGTGGCGAGCGCGTCGCCGCTCGACACCCCCCTGTGGGACGCGATGCAGCGGCTCGTCACCGACTTCATCCCGGGAGGCCGCAACATTCCCTGCATCGTTCCGGGGGCGACCGACTCGCGTTTCCTCCGCGGGCTCGGCGCCACCTGCCACGGCTACGGCGTCTACAGCGACCGGGTCTCGTTCGCGGACTTCATGGGGATGTTCCACGGCGACGACGAACGCATCGACCAGGAGTCGCTGCGGCTGTCGACCGAGTTCTGGATCGCCCTCGCGCGGGACCTGTTGTCGTGACCGGGGCTGGCGAGGCTCGGACGGACCTCGCCGAGACGCTCGGCGCCGCCACGGCGGTCCTCGGCACCTCGATGTGCATCGCCCCCGGGATCGTGAGCCGGATCTGGACCGGCGACGCGTCCCCCGCACCGAAGGTCATCGCACGCGCCCTCGGCGCCCGCGACCTCGCCCTGGGCTTCGGCCTCTACACCGCGGCCCGCCGTGGCCGGCCCACGCGCGGCTGGGCGGAAGGCCTCGTACTCGCCACTGCTGGGGACGCCGTAGCCACCCTCCTCCACTGGCGCCACCTCCCCAGGGCAGGCCGCTGGCTCGTCCTCGCGACGTCTCTGTCAGCGGCCGGGATGTTCCTGTCGATCGCACGGAACCCGTCGGGCTGATCCCGGCAGCCCGAGCACGGCTGCTCATGCACCTCACGGCCGTCACGCCGGCGTTCCCCAGTCGTCCACAGCCTGGTCCGATCCGACGTTGACATGTCACAGGGGCATGGCATGATCTTACTGGTCGAACAGACGTTCGGAAAACAGGATGGCCGAGACGACGGTCGAGACGATGGTCGAGACACAGACCGTGACCCGCCAGGACCAGCCTCGCGAGGACCGGCCGCGGAAAGACGCCGTCGACGAGGAGGCGCCGGCGCCGGCGGCGCCGGAGGGCACGATGGGTCTGGACGAGGCCGCGGACGCCCTGGCCCGCTTCACCGGCTACGTGCGCGAGGGTGAGCAGGCGATTGCGAAGGCGGTGCTGCTGGC
>JBOHEE010000436.1:0-3688 GCA_050700895.1 Nitriliruptorales bacterium
CCTCAGGCCAGGACGCCGCCGGCCCGGCCGACGCCGGCGGACCGGCGGCACCCACCGAGGCGGCATCGCCTTCACCCTCACCGACCGCCGAACCGTCGGCCTCGCCGACCGACGACCCGACCCCGGAGGTCGCCGACGAGCACGACCTCCCCCCGGCCCCGGACACGGTCCGGGGCGTCTACGCCCACGTGTACTCGTTCTGGGGCAACCACTGGCTCAACCTCGTCCGCCTCGTCGAGGAGACCGAGCTCAACGCGATCGTCGTCGACGTGAAGGACGAGGCCGGCACGCTGCTCTGGGACATCGACCACCCCCTCGCCGAGCTCGGCGGCGGCGCGGACTGGCGCAACGACTTCGAGGGCGTCGACGACCGCCTCCAGATGCTGAAGGACGCCGGCGGCTGGGCGATCGCGCGGATCGCCTGCTTCAAGGACACGCTCGTCGCCGAGGCCCGCCCCGACCTCGCCGTCCAGAACCAGGCCGGACAGACCTGGAAGGCGCGCAAGAACTTCTCCTGGCTCAACCCCTACCAGGACGAGGCCGGGCAGTGGTGCATCGACGTCGGGCTCGCGGCGCTCGAGCTCGGCTTCGACGAGATCCAGTTCGACTACATCCGCTTCCCGAACGGCGGGGACGGCGACACCTCGGTCATCCGGCTGCCGGGTGTGCCCGAGGACCGGCCGCGGGAGGAGTGGCGCCACAGCGACGAGATCGTCGACTTCCTCGCCCGCGCGACCGAGCAGATCCACGCCGCCGGCGGCTACGTCTCCGCCGACCTCTTCGGGCTCGTGAGCTACGACTTCCGCTGGGACGCGGGCGGCACCGGCCAGGTGCTCGAGCGCATCGCCGAGCACGTCGACTTCATCTCGCCGATGGTCTACCCGTCGCACTACAACAAGGGGAACTACGGGCTCCTCCCGCACCCGATCGAGCACCCGTACGCGACCGTGTGGAACGCGATGCAGGAGTCGCAGATGCGGGTCCAGGGCCTCCATGCGCAGATCCGCCCGTGGCTCGAGGACTTCCCGGCCCCGTGGATGGGCTACCCCAACCACTCGCCGCGGCACATCGCCGGCCAGATCCGCGCCACCTACGAGAACGGGATCGACGGGTGGCTGCTGTGGAACGCGGCGAACCGCTACACCGAGTCGATCCTCGAGAAGGAAGCGGTCAGCCGCGCGAATCCCGACTTCCGGCCGCCGGCCCGCACGGCCGACCCCGATGCGGCCCCCGGCGCCGAGGAACGGAAGTGGCCTGGCCGGCCGACGTGCGATCCCTACCCCGGGGTCCTCGTCGTGGGCGAGGGCAACCTCGCCGGCTCGACGCCGCCCGACCTCGCCCTGCCGTTCGACGACCCCCGCCTCTGCGCCGGTGTGCCTGACGGCGAGGAGGCGAAGGCGCCGTGGTGGGAGCGCGCGGGGTCGACGTCCTGATGGCCCCCGACGCTTCGCTCAGGCGGTGCTGGCGACGAGCTTGAGCCGGTAGGCCTCAGCGACCGCCTGGGCGGCGGTTTCGACCCCGAGCTTCGCGTAGACGCTCGTGAGGTGGTTCTTCACCGTCTTCGCCGACACGAAGAGGTGCGCGGCGATGTCGGCGATGCGCTCCCCGGCGGCGAGGAGCTGGAGGACCTCGAGCTCCCGGTCGGTGAGCGTCCCGGCGGGGGCCGACGTGCGGCCGCGGACGAGCGCCATGACCGTCGTCGTGAGCTCCGGGCTCACGTACGAGCCGCCCGCGGCGACCTTGCGCAGGGCGTCGAGTGCCTCGCGGGCGGAGGCGCTCTTCAGGAGGTAGCCCTCCGCCCCCGCCGCGAGCGCCCGTTGGACCGTCGCGGGGTCGTCGTGCATGGTCAAGAAGACGACCCGGCTGTCAGGCAGCTCCCGTCGCAGCACGGCGGACAGTCCGATGCCGTCGTCCTCGGCGAGGCTGATGTCGAGGAGGAGGAGGTCGGGGCCGGCACCGGGCAGCCGCGCCCGCGCCTCGCTCGCGCTGCCCGCCTCGGCCACGACCTCGAAGTCCCCTTCGCTCTCGATGAGCCGCGCGAGGGTCTGGCGGACCATCGTGTGGTCGTCCACGATCCCGACGCGGATGCGGCTCATCGCCGCGTCCCTGCGAGCGGCCGGGGCTCCGGGGCGGGCGCAGCGACGAGCGGGAGCCGCAGCTCCACCGTGGTCCCGCCGCCCTCGCGGTCCGCGATCGCGAGACGTCCGCCGATGCGGGCGGCGCGCTCGGTCATGATGCGGATGCCGTGGCCGGTCGGCGCCTCCTCCGGACGCCCGTGGCCGTCGTCCTCGACCGCGACGACCAACTCGTCGTCGGCCACGCCGATGCGCACCGTGACGGTGTTCGCAGCGGCATGCCGCCGGGCGTTGGCGATCGCCTCCTGGGCGATGCGGAAGACCTGCCGTTCGACGTCGGGAGGGAGCGGCGGCTGGGCCCGGGCCTCGAAGCGGATCGTCGGTCCGGTCGGGCCGCTGAAGTCCCGGGTGTGCTCGCGGAGCGTGGCGGCGAGCCCGGTCGCGGCGGCGGTGGCCCGCAGGCCGAACACGACCTCGCGGACCTCGTTCTGCAGCCGCGTCGCCACGCGGGCCAGTCGCGTGGTCTCCTCCTGGATGTCGGGGAAGCCCGAGCTGCGGGCCATCAGCTCGAGCTCCAAGCGGAGGTGGGCCAACCCCTGGGCGACCCCGTCGTGGAGGTCGCCTGCGACCCGCCACGCCTCGACGTCGACCGCGAGGTCGCGGAGCCGCTGGAAGAGGCGCGCGTTCTCGATCCGGATCGCTGCGCCCTCCCGCAGGCGCATGAGGAGCCGCGCAAGTGGGGCCGGATCGCCCTCCGGTGCGGCCACGACGAGGACGCCGTGCTCGAGCCCGCGGTGGATGAGCGCGACCGAGAGCCACTCAGGTCGGCTCCCGAGGAGACGCGACAGCGGTGGCTCGAGCTCGGACGCGGTGACGTGATGCGGCTCCTCGCCCGCGAGCTGCGCGACGTCGTCCCACGCGAACGGGCGGTAGGCGACGTCGCCGACCCCGTAGGAGGCGAGCAGTAGCGCCTCGCGGCCCTCGTCCAGGAAGAGGCACGCCGCGGCCGCGCCGGTCACCCTCCGGACGTCGTCGAGCACCTGCCGCCCGGCGGTCCCGAGCTCCAGGTCGCTTGGCGCCGCCCTCGCGATCCGGTTCATCTCCCTCAGCAGCCGGTTCGCGTCCGACGCGGTCGGCGGGGGAACCGTCCCCGCCGGACCCCAGACCTTGGCGACGAGTGCGCCGGTCAGCCCGACGAGGGGGAAGAGCACGACCGTCGACAGGACGTCTGCGGGGGCGGCGTCGTGGAACGAGGGGAGCAGGAGGAGGCTGAGCAGCGCCCCGCCGGCGATCCCCGACCGGACGCCGAGGAGCAACCCGGCCTCCGCCGCCGTGAGCAGCGCGAGGAGCGCGTAGGGGCTGGTCCATCCGCCGGTCAGGGCCACGAGCCCCGCCGCGACCGCGAGGTCGGTCCACACGAAGACCCAGAGTCGCTGCCGAGCCCGGGTGACGCAGCGGACGAACGCGTAGGCGAAGGCGGCGACGAGGACGGTTGCCTCGTACACACCGGGATCCGCGTCGACCACCTGGAGGACGGCTGCCGCCGCCACCGCCGCCAGCCGGCCCCAGCGCAGCCAGGCGGAGGCGCGCGCCATCCAGGGCGAGTCCTCGGC